>CALBSU010000257.1 GCA_937967285.1 uncultured Acidobacteriota bacterium | reverse complement strand
TTCGCCGATGGATTCCAGGCCAAATCGACTGAGGCGCCGCAGCGCACCTCGGCCCCGGCTCTGGCAAGGAGCGGAGTACAGCGAGAGGTGGTCTACCGCTCGGCTCCCCGCAAGAGCAGTTCGAAGCTCAAGACCGCGCTGACGATTGCGGCTCCGGCTGCGATCGGGGCGGGCGTCGGAGGCATCGTCGGCGGAGGTAAGGGCGCCGGCGTCGGAGCGCTGCTTGGCGGCGGAGGCGGCGCGATTTACCACCTGATGAAGGATAAGAATTAGTTTCCAGTGACCAGTTTCCAGTTTCCAGTGAGACCCGAACAAAACGTGTTCGTCTGATCGCGAAAGCCGTGATCTTTCAGTTTTCAGATTATCAACTGGAAACTGGCAACTGGAAACTGGAAACTATTCCTGCCCGGCGCCTCTCAATTATTCTCAACTTGCGCCACCTTCCCGCCGGAATGTAAGATCGATCCTGCCCGCTGATATCCCGAACATCAATCATCCAAGAGGTAATTATCAGGCATGAAGAAAGCCAGAACTCTCGGCGAACTCAAGGCGGCAGGATATGGCAGAAGAACCGTCAAGGACGAGATCCGTTCGAATCTGATCCGCAAAATCCGCAATCATGAAACCCTCTTTCCGAACGTGCTCGGTTACGACGAGACCGTTATCCCTCAGATCGTCAATGCACTGCTGGCGCGGCACAATCTGATTCTGCTCGGGCTGCGAGGGCAGGCCAAGACGCGGATCCTGCGCGAACTTGCGGACCTGCTCGATGACGAGATACCGGCTCTCGAGGGCTCAGAGGTCAACGACGATCCGCTGGCTCCGATCAGCGCCTACGGCAGGCGGCTGATCGAGGAACGCGGAGACGACGCGCCGATCGCCTGGATCGACAGGGACGCGCGCTACATCGAGAAGCTGGCGACTCCCGACGTGACGATCGCGGACATCATCGGCGATGTCGATCCGATCAAGGCCGCGCGCGGAGGCCATCTGCTCTCGGACGAGCTGACGATCCATTACGGCCTGCTTCCGCGCGCCAACCGGGGAATCTTCGCGATCAACGAGCTGCCCGATCTGGCCGGCAAGATCCAGGTCGGACTCTTCAACATCATGCAGGAGGGCGACGTTCAGATTAAGGGTTATCCGGTGCGCCTGCCGCTCGACGTCCTGCTTGTCTTTTCCGCCAACCCTGAGGACTACACCGCGCGCGGCAAGATCATCACTCCGCTCAAGGATCGCATCGGCGCGGAGATCCAGACGCACTATCCGAGCTCCCTCGATCTGGGCATCCGGATCACGGCGCAGGAAGCATGGACCGGAAGGGAGAGCGACGGTCTTAGCGTCGCCGTTCCGCAGCTGGTTCGGGAAATCATCGAGCAGCTCGCATTTCTGGCGCGCAACGACAAGCGGATCGACAAGCGGTCCGGAGTCAGTCAGCGCCTGCCGATCACCGTCACCGAAAGCGCCGTTTCGAACGCAGAGAGGCGCGCGCTTCTGAACGGAGAGTCAGTGGCTGCCCCGCGCATCGGCGACATCTACGCTTCGATCCCTTCAATCACCGGCAAGATCGAGCTCGAATACGAGGGCGAGCAGGTCGGCGCCGAGCGGATTGCCCGGGAGCTGATCCGCAAGGCCTGCGCTGAGGTCTTCTCTGATCGCTATTCGGGCATCGATTTCCGTCAGGTGCTCGATCACTTCAACAACGGGAAGTCGCTGCTGCTGGCCGACAACATGAGCGCAGAGGTCATGCTTGAATCGCTCAAGCGCGTCAAAGGGCTGCTCGCTGCCGTGCGCAGCGGTCGCATCGAGGACGATTCGCCGGCCACGCAGGTCGCCGCCGCCGAGCTGGTCCTCGAAGGCCTCCACGCCCAGAAGAAACTCGCCCGCACGGAAGACCGCGGCCAGGCCAGTTACTCACAGGCCCAGCAGGAAAAATCATCGCGCCGACAGGTCTACGACGATTGGAGCGG
>CALBSU010000256.1 GCA_937967285.1 uncultured Acidobacteriota bacterium | reverse complement strand
ATCGGCACCCCGAAAATGGATGGGCCTCAAAACCGAAATGGAGGCCGGGACATGGTTGCATCCGATCAGATCGGACAAATAATCTCTCACTACAGGATCGAGAAGATTCTCGGTACAGGCGGGATGGGCATCGTATACCGTGCGATCGATCTGCGCCTCGAACGAACCGTCGCATTGAAATTCCTCCAGCCCATGGCCGATGAAGCGATGCGTCAGCAGCTGATCATCGAAGCGCAGGCGGCTTCGGCTCTCGATCATCCGAACATCTGCACGATATATGATGTCGAAGAGAGCGATGAGGGAGAACTCTTCCTCGTCATGGCCTACTATGAGGGAGAATCTCTCGACAAGCTGATAGCGCGAGGGCCGCTCGAGGTCGAGCGCGCAATAACGATTGCGATCCAGATCGGCCGCGGACTTGCGGCCGCCCACCGCGAACTGATCGTCCACCGGGACATCAAACCCGGAAACCTCATGCTGTCGCAGGGAGAGACGGTCAAGATTCTGGACTTCGGTCTGGCCAAGACGCTCAAGCACAGCGGCGGAGCCGAGAGCGGATACGTCATCGGCACGCCGGCCTACATGTCACCGGAGCAGCTCAAGGGTGAAAACGTCGACAACAGAACAGACATCTGGTCGCTTGGCGTGGTGATCTATCAGATGCTGACCGGCAGGCTGCCGTTCAACGGCGAAGATGTGGGCGAGGTCATACAATCGGTGCTTGAGAGCCCGTTTGTACCGCCCTCGGAGTTCAGGCAGGGTCTGCCGAAAGACCTCGATCAGATCATCATGCGGGCGCTGACCAGAAACGTCCGTCACCGCTATGACCGGATCGAGGCAATGGTCAATGACCTGCAGTTCGTTCTTTCGAGTATGGATACGAGCGTGATCACACTCCGGCTGCCGAAGGCGGCATCCGGGATTTCGATCGCCGTCCTCCCGTTCGAGGACATGAGCCGGGAGAACGACCAGCAATACCTTTGCGAAGGTATCGCGGAAGAGATCCTGCGCGCGCTCAGTCAGGTACAGGACATACACGTGGCGTCGCGCACGTCCTCGTTTCAGTTCAGGCATCGAAAGGCGAGCATCCGTGAAATCGGACTCGAGCTCAACGTCAACCACATTCTCGAGGGCAGCGTGCGGAGGGCCGGCGACAAGGTCCGGATCTCCGCGCAACTGATCAATGCCGAGAACGGCTACCGCTTGTGGTATGAAAGATACGACCGGGAGATCACCGATATCTTCGCGATCGAGGATGAGATCGCCGAGCAGATCACGGGCGCACTTCAGGTGACTCTGGTGAAGAGCCGCGGGGAACCGGG
>CALBSU010000255.1 GCA_937967285.1 uncultured Acidobacteriota bacterium | reverse complement strand
AATACAGCTTACCCGGGGTTTCGCTCGGCCTGCGGCCTCGCTTCACCCCGGGCTACAATCTGTCACCCGCTCCGCGGGCTTGCCCTCCAACGGAGGCTGAGCAGTTACAAGTAGAAAGTTACTGGATTAAGGCATCACCGGCCTTCGAAAAGGGTTCGGCTATATTCTTTCTACTTTCTACCTTTTACTTTCTACTGATTTCAGATCCGCATCGACCATCATCCGGACGAGTTCGCGGAACGAGACGCGTGGCTCCCAGCCGAGTTTGCGCTTTGCCTTCGAGGCATCGCCGATCAGCAGATCCACCTCTGCCGGGCGGAAATAGCGCGGATCGATCTCGACGTATTCCCGCCAGTCCAGATCCAGATACCCGAACGACTCATCGAGCAGCTCGCTAACCGAATGTGTTTCGCCCGTGGCGATGACGTAATCGTCCGGCTCATCCTGCTGAAGCATGAGCCACATCGCCTCCACGTAATCCCCGGCGAAGCCCCAGTCGCGCTTGGCGTCAAGGTTGCCGAGAAAGAGCTTGTCCTGCAGCCCGAGCTTGATCGACGCCGCGGCCCGCGTCACCTTGCGCGTGACGAATGTCTCGCCCCGGCGCGGCGATTCGTGATTGAAGAGGATCCCGTTACACGCGAACAGCCCGTAACTTTCACGGTAGTTGACCGTGATCCAGTAGGCATAGAGTTTTGCCACGCCGTACGGGCTGCGGGGATAGAAGGGCGTCGTCTCGGTCTGCGGGATCTCCTGCACCTTGCCGTAGAGCTCCGAGGACGATGCCTGGTAGAAGCGCGTGTTCTTGAGTCCCGTCTCCCGGATGGCCTCGAGCAGCCTCAGCGTCCCGAGCCCGCCGATCTCCGCCGTGTATTCCGGGATGTCGAAACTGACGCGGACATGGGACTGCGCCCCGAGGTTGTATATCTCGTCCGGCTGAACGTCGCGCAGGATCTTGTTGAGCGAACTGGCGTCGTTGAGATCGCCGTAGACGAGGCGCATGCGCCGGCCCTGTTCGTGCGGGTCCTGGTAGATATGATCGATACGCTCGGTATTGAATGTGCTGGCACGCCGGATGATGCCGTAAACCTCGTATCCCTTGCTCAGCAGCAGTTCGGTCAGATAACTTCCGTCCTGGCCGGTAATTCCAGTGATTAAAGCCTTTTTCGACATGCCCCGATAGTACAGAGAATGGCTATGGGCGGCAAGTGGGGGAAATAGTTTCCAGTAGTCTCGGCGCGGGACCAGTTGTCGCTGAAGCGTACGCTGGTATTTTTCACTCGATAAAGATACGATTGTGAACATCTCGAACCGTTCAAGTATACTGGCAACTGGAAACTGGCAACTGGAAAATATTCCCGCCTGAGCCGTTCCCTTAATTCTATGACTGTCAGAATCATCGCACTGGACATCGACGGAACGCTTCTGAATTCGCGCGGCGAGTTGACGATGCGCAACCGTCAGTCGATCGAGGAGGCGCGCCGGCGCGGGATCGAGGTCGTTCTGGTGACCGGTCGGAGGTTCGCCTCTGCGCGCGCGTTGCTGCTCGAGCTCGGCCTGGATGTCCCGCTGGTCTCGCATAACGGGGCGCTGACCAAGAACGTCGAGACGCTCGAAACGCTCGATTTTCACCCGCTCGAAGCCGAAACCGCGCGGGAGATCATCCGGCTCGGACGCGAATTCGGCGCCGACATGATCTGCTGCGACGATCCGCACGGTCTCGGGACGATGGTCATCGAGGGGATTTCTGAGGAGAATATCGCTCTCAGGCGCTATCTGAACAGGTATCGCGAATCCGTCGTCGAGGTCGACGACCTGCTCGATTATGTCAGGCAGTCGCCGATTCAGATGATGTTTTCCGGGCGCTGCGAGCCGATCGACGTCTTCGCCCGGGACCTTGAAATCGTCATGCAAGGACGTGTCAGGCTGTTTCAGACGAGGTACCGGACGGTCGATCTGACGATCCTCGACGCGCTCAGCACGACCGCCTCGAAGGGCGCCAGTCTCAAGGCGCTCGCCGAAGCCCGCTCCGCTACTCCCGATCAGGTTATGGCGATCGGCGACAATCACAACGACCTGCCGATGCTGCAATTCGCGGGGATCGGAGTCGTCATGGCCAATGCCGAGGAGGATCTCAAGCGGTATGGGTTCTTCGAGACGGCCTCGAATGAAGATGACGGCGTCGCCAAGGCGATCGAAAAGTTCGCACTGATTGAGGTTTGAGTAAGTAATCCGGTAATATGGAGTGCGACGGCCCGGCGTCGCTTTCAATCAATAGCGGCGCCGGGCCGCCGCACTCCAAAAAGAGGAATCAGAATGTCCGATCATAAAAACCGAACAGCGGTCATCGAGACCGACAAGGGAACCATCAAATTCGAACTCTACGAGGATCTTGCGCCGATCACGACGGCCAACTTCATCGAACTGGCGGAGAGCAGTTTTTACAACGGGTTGAATTTTCACCGCGTCGAGCCGGGGTTCGTCATCCAGGGCGGATGTCCGCGGGGCAACGGCACGGGCGGTTCAGACAAGCGAATTCCGCTCGAGGTCAGTCCGAACCTCAAGCACGGCGAGGCCGGCGCCGTCGCCATGGCTCGTTCGAATGATCCGAACAGCGCGAGCTGTCAGTTCTATATCACGCTCGGTCCGACGCCCTTCCTCGACGGCAATTACGCCGTCTTCGGCAGGGTCACCGAGGGGATGGATGTCGTCAAAAACATCCGGGTCGGCGATAAGATGTCGGCGGTCACGATCCAGTAGACCGGATCGGACGCCCGGAAGTTCTCAGTCTTCCGGGCGTTCGATCAACCGCATCGTGACCGGCGATGAGAGTACGATCGAGGTCGAAGTGGTGCCGAACGGGAGCAGCTTTTCGATCACCCTCTCGAGATGATGAACCGTCGTGACGCGTATCTTCATGATGAACGAATCTCCGCCGGTCCCTTTGTGGCATTCGATCACCTCCGGCATCCCCGAGATGAGCGAGGTGATCTTGGAAGAGACATCTCCGGAGACGCTCATCCTGATGTAGGCGATGATCGGATATCCCACCTTCTCAGCGTTGATCACGGCGTGATAGCCGGTGATTATCCCCGCATCCTCCATCTTTCGCACCCGCTCGGTGACCGCCGGAACCGACAGACCGACCCGTCTCCCAAGCTCTGAAAAACTCATCCGGGCATGCTGCTGCAACTCAACCAGTATCTTCCAGCCGATCTCATCGAGAAGTTTTTCGTTTTCCATGTCAGTTGCCGTAAATACCTTTAATTTTAAGTTGATAGGCTGTTTCGATATTAAATTTTCTATTCAGTCGGCGCAATCGGCTTTATATAATAATTTAATACGTGGAATTAGCAATATTAATAGATAGCGGGTTGGAACCGGACGAAGGAGACGAAAGACAAGCGAAGGAGGTCAGAAAATGGGATTCGAAAAGACGAAATGGGTCTGGCACAACGGCAGGCAGATCGAGTGGAGCGAAGCGATGATCCACTCATCGGCATACGGGCTTCATTACGGAACGGGAGTCTTCGAGGGGATTCGGGCGTACGAGACGCCGGAAGGGCCGGCGGTGTTTCGGATGAAGGAGCATCTCGACAGGCTCTATGCCTCGGCGGCGGTCTATGATCTGAAGATCGACTACACGCGCGAGCAGCTCGAGGAGGCGATCTGCGAGAACCTGCGTCTGAACGGGCTGGGGAGCTGTTACATCCGGCCGGTGGTATATTTCGACAGCGAGAGCCTCGGGATTCGCGCGATCTGTCCGGTGAGCGTGACGATACTGGCCTGGGAGTGGGCCGATGCGGCCGGGAAGGGCAAGAAGGAAGAAGGGATGCGTGTGACGGTCTCGCCGTGGAGGAAGTTCCATTCCTCGATGATGCCGACGACGGCCAAATCGACCGGGCAGTATCTGAACTCGATTCTGGCGGTGCGCGAGGCGTCGAGGCGCGGATTCGACGAAGCGATCCTGCTCGACATGCACGGCAATCTGGCCGAGGGAGCGGTCGAGAATCTGTTTCTGGTCAGGGGCGGGAAGCTCTACACCAACGACGAGAAGTCGTCGATCCTGCTCGGGATCACCCGCGATTCGGTGATTCAGATCGCGCGGTCGCTGGGTTATGAGGTGCTGATCGGGACGATGACGCAGGAAGATCTGCTCAATGCGGATGAGGCTTTTCTGACGGGAACCGCGATCGAGGTGGCGCCGATCCGCGAAGTGGACGGCCGGCCGGTCGGCCGGGGCGTTCGCGGGCCGGTCACCGAGAAGATCCAGAAGGCGTTCTTCGAGATCGTCAGCGGCGGCAACCCCGCGTTCAGGCACTGGCTGCATCCCGTCTTTCGGAGCGCCGAGCGTGCACGCTCCGCCGTCTAGCGTGGAGTGCGGAGCGTG
>CALBSU010000254.1 GCA_937967285.1 uncultured Acidobacteriota bacterium | reverse complement strand
GATAATCCTGGGACTTGCGTTGATCGCATTTCAGCCCGGCGTTGCGGGACTGATGCTTCCGGGTCAGTCCGGCGCCGTCGATTTTGAGCGCGACATACGGCCGCTGCTGCACTCACGCTGCGTGCAGTGCCACGGACCTGCAAAACAGCAGTCCGGCCTGAGGCTGGATAACGGAGCGGCGGCGCTCAAGGGCGGTCTGGGCGGCCCCGTCATCGTGCCGGGTAAAAGCGGCGAGAGCGAGTTGATCCGCCGCGTCACAAGCAGCGACCCGGTCGAGATGATGCCTCCGACGGGCGAGAGGCTGACGCAGCGGGAGATCGCGCTGCTCAGGGCATGGATCGATGGCGGCGCGATATGGCCCGAGACCGAAGGTGTCGTTGCTGAATCCAAACGCGCCGACAAAACATGGTGGTCATTGCAGCCGCTCGGGAAAGTCGAACCGCCTGCCGGGAGCGATTGGGCCGAGTCGCCGATCGACCGTTTCATCCAAGCCCGGCTGGCGGAGTCGAATCTGCGGCCGAGCCCGCCGGCGGACCGCCGCGCGCTGATCCGACGAGCGAGCTATGACGTGACAGGTCTTCCGCCGACGCCGGAAGAGGTCGAAGCGTTCATCAACGACCGGTCGGAAAACGCATACGAGAAACTGGTCGACCGTCTGCTCGCCAGCCCGCACTACGGCGAACGATGGGGAAGGCACTGGCTGGATGTTGCGCGTTTCGGCGAAAGCAAGGGCTTCGAGCAGAATCACATCATCGACAACCTCTGGCAGTATCGCGATTACGTGATCAAATCGTTCAATGATGACAAGCCGTTCAACCGTTTCATCGTCGAGCAGCTGGCTGGCGATGCGGTCGGGAAAGGCGATCCGGCGGTCGAAATCGGCACGGCATTTCTGGTCTCAGGGGCATATGACAGCGTCGGCAATCAGGACGAGACCCAGCAGAAGATCATCCGCGCCAACACGCTTGACGATCTGATCACCACGACCAGCAATGCGTTTCTAGGGCTGACGGTCAATTGCGCGCGCTGCCATAACCACAAGTTCGATCCCATTCCGACCGAAGACTATTACCGGATGCGGGCGGCGTTTGAAGGCGTCATTCACGGCGACCGAATCATTGCGACGGATGCGGAAAAAGCTCTATACGCTGAGAAGACCGCTCCGCTCGAAAAGCGCCGGACTGAATTGACTGCTGAGAAGAAGACGCTCGAAAGCTCGATTGCGACACGCGCGAAGGAACGCGCCGCGCGAGGGTCCGGTTACACGCTCCCGAAGATCACCAGACACTTCAACGAACATCGCTTCGCTCCGGTGACGGCCCGTTTCTTGAAATTCAGGATTCTGGCTCATTCGGATAATCCCGGCTCCGGCGTCAATGCCCGGATAGACGAATTCGAGGTCTGGACGAAAGACCGCAATGTCGCGCTGGCAAGCACCGGCGGCAAGGCCAGTGGAGCGACTACACGAAAAGCGGAGGACGTCGCGGGGCTCAGCGCATACGGCGTGGAACTGGTCAACGACGGCAGATTCGGTGAGAGGTGGTTCGTCGCGGCGCCGGCTGAACTGACGATCGAATTCGCGCGCGCAGAGTCGATCGAGAGGATCGTCTTTTCGCAGGACCGCACGGCCGAGCCGGATACGATAGCCACAGGGATCGGTCCCTTCGTGACGGAATACGAGGTGCTGATTTCACGGGACGGGAAGGATTGGCAGCCGGTTGCGAATTCGAGCGTGCGCCCGCCGTACAATGAAGCTCATCTGGTCAGGCGATTTGCTCCGGCCGTGACGACCGCCATGGAAGCCGGAAAGTTGAAGGCTCTTGATGCCGAGCTGGCGCGGATCAATCGCGAGTTGAAATCCATACCGTCGCTGCCGAAGGTCTGGGCGGGAAGATTCGAGCAGCCCAAAGAGACGACATACGTCCACAGGGGCGGAGACCCTCTGCGAAAGGGCGGCGAAGTAGCGCCCTCGAGTCTGGCGGTTCTGGACGGGGCGCTGAAACCGTTCGCGCTGCCGGCCGACGCTGCGGAAAGCGAACGCCGGCTGGCGCTGGCGAGGTGGATTGCCGACGATGAAAATCCGCTGACTGCCCGCGTGATAGCCAATCGGATCTGGCATTATCATTTCGGGACCGGGCTGGTCGATACGCCGAGCGATTTCGGATATCTCGGCGGGCGCCCGTCGCATCCCGAACTGCTCGACTGGCTGGCGCTGCGATTGAAATCGTACGGCTGGCGGCTCAAGCCGCTGCATCGCGAGATCCTGCTCTCACGAACCTACCGTCAGAGTTCCGCGTATCGCGAGGATGCTGCCGCGATGGACGGCGCGAGTCGCCTGCTCTGGCGATTTCCTCCGCGCCGGCTGGCCGCGGAAGAGATCCGCGATA
>CALBSU010000253.1 GCA_937967285.1 uncultured Acidobacteriota bacterium | reverse complement strand
GAGATGTGCGACGCTCTGCGCCCGGTCTTCGGGGAGTACCAGGAACCGGATTTCTGATGCGATACCCGCCCGTGGACTGAAGATCCACGGCTGAACTCAGCTGCCGCGGTCGCGGCGCTGCTGTGATCGATGCGGGTATTCCATCAAAACAACTGTGGTTCTGAACTGCTTTTTACTTTCTACTTTCTACTTTTTACTGACCATGTCTGAAGCGAAGATCAGAGTACTGTTAGCCAAGCCGGGCCTTGACGGGCACGACCGAGGGGTGAAGGTGATTGCGCGCGCGCTGCGAGATGCCGGGATGGAGGTGATCTACACCGGTCTCCGCCAGACGCCCGAGCAGATCGCGACCGCCGCCCTGCAGGAAGACGTGCAGATCGTCGGGCTGTCGATACTGTCCGGGGCGCACATGACCATCTTTCCGAGGGTGCTCGAGCTGATGCGCGACAAGGGGATGGACGATGTCCTGCTCTTCGGCGGGGGCATCATCCCCGAGGACGACATTCCGAAGCTCAAGTCTCATGGCGTGGGCGCGATCTTCCTGCCCGGCACCTCGACGGATGAGATCATCAAATATATCCGCGAAAATGTGAAACCGCGTGACTGATTCACCGCCGATTCTGCTCGATGAGGAAGGCCGGATCGCGACGCTGACGATCAACCGCCCGGCTCAGATGAACTGTCTGACGCGGGAAGCGATGTCGGCGCTCGAGGAGCGGTTGAATTATCTGCAACATTGCGGATCGACCAGCGTTCTGATTATCTGCGGTGCGGGCGGGATATTTTCAGCCGGCGCGGACCTCGGCGAGGTCGCGTCGCTCGATCCCGAGACCGCCCTGAAATTTTCGCGCCTCGGCCAGAAGATCCTCGGGTCGATCTCCGGCGCGGCGCCGGTGACGATCGCGGCGATCGACGGTTACTGCCTCGGCGGCGGACTCGATATCGCGCTGAGCTGCGATCTGAGATACGCCACGCCGGGCTCGAGTTTCCAGCATCCGGGAGCGAGGCGCGGAATCATCACGGGATGGGGCGGCACGCAGCGGCTGCCGCGCCTGATCGGGCGTGACGAAGCGCGCCGGATGCTGCTCAGCGGCGATCGGATCGACGCAGCCGAAGCGCTGCGGATCGGCCTCATCGACGGGATCGAACCGGATGTCCTCGATTTCGCCCGGCGACTCGCATCCGGGGTCGACGCGGCATCGACCAGCGCGCAGCTCCTCGAGATCCGTCGCGCGCTGGATCAGCGGCCGATCCTCCGCTGAGGAATTCAAAACCGTCTTTTTATCATGTCGATCAAAACGGGAATGCGTTTCGACAAATACGAGATACTCACCAAGCTCGGCGCGGGCGGGATGGGTGAGGTCTATCTGGCGCGCGATTCCCGGCTCGGACGCAAGGTGGCTCTCAAGATCCTGCCGGCCGAGTTCACGAAGATGCCCAATCGCATCTATCGTTTCGAGACCGAGGCGCGGACGGCCAGCGCACTCAATCATCCGAACATCATCACCATCCACGAGATCGGCGAGTTCGATTCGAGGCATTTCATCGCCACGGAGTTCATCGAGGGCCAGACGCTGAGACAGATGATCGACGCGGGCGAGACCACGATACTGAACACCCTCGAGATCGGCATTCAGATCACCTCGGCGCTGGCGGCCGCCCACGAGGCCGGCATCATCCATCGAGACATCAAGCCCGAAAACATCATGCGCCGGAGCGACGGGTTCATCAAAGTCCTCGATTTCGGGCTGGCCAAGCTGATGGATGACCGGTCGAATTCGTCAGACGACCAGGCTCCCACGCTCGGGCTGCAGGAGACAGATCCCGGAATCGTCATGGGCACCGTCACCTACATGTCGCCCGAACAGATCCGCGGCCTGCGGATGGATCATCGAACGGACATCTTCAGTCTCGGCGTGGTCCTTTATGAAATGGTCGCCGGGCGTCCTCCGTTCACCGGGCGGACATCTCCTGACGTCATGTCCGAGATTCTCAACAGCGATCCGCTGCCGCTCGGAAATTTCATCTCCTCGGCGCCGGCCGAGCTTCAACGGATAATCACCAAGATGCTCCGCAAGGACCGCGAGGAGAGGTACCAGTCGATCAGGGACCTGGCCGTCGACCTGCGGGCGCTGAGACGTGAAGTCGAGAAAAATTCCGACGGGACGCTGCTGCTGCCGACCAGCAGCCCGCGCGAAAACAGCGGGCGCATCAGCTATGAAACGGCCGTCATCATTTCAGAGGGGCAGACCGGACGGCCGGCGAAGACCACAAGCGGGCTCGCATCGAGCGCCGGACACATGGTCGGCGAGATCAGAAAACATCCGCGCAATCTGATTCTGACCCTGCTCGCATTCGTGACGATCGCAGGGATCGCGGCCTGGCTCTTCACCCGCGAGCATCAGATCGAATCGATCGCGGTTCTGCCGTTCCTGAACGCCACGCCGACCACCGAAACGCAGCTCCTGAGCGACACGATCACCGACAGCCTGATCAACGACCTGTCGGAGATCTCGAATCTGAAGGTCAAGCCGAGGGGAGCGGTCCTCCGATTCAGGGGGCAGGAGGTCGATCCGGGAGTCGCGGCAAAGGAGCTCGACGTCCACGCCGTGCTGACCGGCCGGATCATTCAACAGGGCTCCGATCTGTCCGTCAGCGTCGCACTGGTCGACGCGATCGAAAACGTCCACATCTGGGGAAGACAGTACAACCGCCGCATCTCGGATCTGCTGCTCCTTCAGCAGGAGATCACGCGCGATGTGTCGGAGAAGATGAAGCTGCGCCTGAGCGGCGACGAGAAGCGGCGGATCGAGGCCTATCACCTCTACCAGAAGGGCCGCAACGCTTTCATCAAGCGGACTCCGCAGAGCATGCGCGATGCGATCAGATACTTCGAACAGGCGACTCAGGTCGATCCGGAATACGCTCCGGCCTATGCCGGCCTGGCCGACTGCTACAACATGCTGGTCAACTACAGCGCGATGCCGCCGAACGAGGCATTCCCGAAGGCTCGTCAGGCCGCGGCGAGAGCGCTCGAGCTGGACGACAACCTGGCCGAGGCGCACACCGCGATGGCCTTCGTCCATTACCAGGGCGACTGGAACTGGGAGGAGGCCGAGCGCGAGTTCCGCCGTGCGATCGAGCTGAACGGAAACTACGCGCTGGCGCATCAGTGGTATTCGAATCTGCTGGCATCGGTCGGCAGGTTCGACGAAGCGATCGAGGAAGCGAAGCGCGCCCAGACTCTCGAACCATTCAATCTGATCGCAAGCGCGCAGATCGGCTGGATCAGCTTCCTCGCCCGACGCCCCGATGATGCGATCCGCGAAGCGCGGAGCATCCTCAAGCTGGATCCCGGATTCTTCGCCGCCCACCGCTATCTGGCGCTCGGCCTCGAAAGCAAGGGACTGTTCAACGACGCGGTCGAGGAGTACGAAAGAGTCGTCAGCCTGTCTCGCGGCAGCATTCTGATCAAGGCCGAGATGGGCCACACCTACGCCGTCGCCGGTCGCCGCAAGGAGGCGCAGGCGATCCTCGACGAACTGGCCGAACTGTCGAAGACGCGCCACGTCTCGCCGTACCTGCCGGCGATGGTCTACACCGGCCTCGGAGACGTAGAAAAGGCCGTCCAGGAGCTGACACGGGCCTACACGGAACGCGCGGAACGACTGGTATACATCGCAGCCGATCCGCGCTTCGACCGGCTGCGCTCAGATCCGCGGTTCCTCGATCTGATCAGAAAGATCGGCCTGCACCATTTCAGCGGCATCTGACCGCCG
>CALBSU010000252.1 GCA_937967285.1 uncultured Acidobacteriota bacterium | reverse complement strand
TAAAAAGTTGACAGTGTATTTAGATCTCCAGTGCATTTATTCTCTGAAATCTTTCTACTTTTTACTTTCTACTTTCTACTCCTACTTCTTTCTGACTAAAACCTGTGCTACCTGGTCATCGTAGATGCTGACCCATTTCCCACTCATGATTGCGATCAATGCCAGCGGTTCCCTGTTTCTGAGAATCATCCACTCGATGCCGTGGCGGTCGAGCAGTTCCTGCCAGCGGGGCTTGACGAAAGCAATGCTGTCCATGTCGTCGAGTACCGTTCCCTGGCGATAGAAATCGCTGCGGCCATCGACGAAGACCCTCGTTCGAGGGTAGAGACTGTAGATCAAAAATCCGCCGAACTGGTCATGCGAGTACATCCTGCCGTCCGGCATATTCTTTTTTACAAATTCGACCGCGGCGACGGGAAACCGACGGGGGTTGAACCGCGGTGAGAGCAACCGGTCAGCCCAGCGGCTTCCGGTCAGGACTATGACAAAGATAATAACAGCAGCGTATACGAAAGCTCCAGTCAATTGCCGATTAATTGCGAGGGTGCCGCGATACCATCCGCGGGCCGCCCGCAGCGCTCTGGCCGGCGTCTCGGTCCCGATCGAGTACCGGTCGATGAGTTCGGAAACGAGCGACGAGATCTGTTCGCCGATGATCGGCACCAGGAAGACCACGGCCAGCGTGACGTGCCGTTCCGACTGGAGCGTCATATGCCCCCACAGGAGCAGAAGTCCGGTTTCGACGACCCGCCCTTTCCGCAGAGCATTGGCGGCGGCGATCGCTCCGAGCACCAGCAGGATCTCGATCAGCTTCCCGTCGGTCGAATGGAAGTTCGGAGACTGGAACTCCTGGATCGACGCGAGCAGTTCCCTGTCCGTCAGATATCGCCAGAGATGGCCGTAGAGCCTGTAACCGTACGGCGTGGCCATAGCCGCGAGGACGGAAAGCAGTCCGACCGAAAAGTATGTCGCGAGGACAGGCTTCACGCGGGACCATTCCCGGCGGAGGGCGAACTCGATCGATTCTCCGATCGCATAGACCGCCGTAACGACGAAGGTCGAGACGAATGCGCCGTGGAGATTCGCCCACAGCGCGATCAGGATCGGAGTCAGAAAGATCGCCCGGGTGCGAGTCCGCCGATACCTTTCAAAGAGCGCGTACCATCCGATCATCAGGACGATCGAGAGCAGGTGCGGACGGGCGAGCCAGTGGACGATTCCGCACAGCGCGCCGAAGACCGTCAGGACGCATGCGATCAGAGGGTCCGAACCTCGCCGGAGCGTCAACTGATAGAGCGCCGCATAGGCCGCCAGCAGAGTCAGGATCGCGCCTCCGACGACGCCGGCCAGACCGCGCCATCCGTGAAGCAGCGCCATCAGCACATCGGTCAGCCACTCCCATGCGAACCAGGGCCGGCCGGCCATGGTGTGCGAAAACGGATCGACGCGCGGAACGGCGCGTTCGGCGAGGATCATCTCGCCGGTCCGGATGTGCCATCCGGTGTCGCTGTCAAGCAGGAACCTCCACGAACTGACGACCAGCAGGTAGAGGACCAGCAACAGACAGAAACTGCCGATCGAAGGCAGCAGCCAGCGGGCTATCGGGCCCGCCTCCTTGTTCCGCCGTTGTTTTGCCGGCGAACCGCTCTCGGTCATCTTGATCTTGAAAGCTCCTCAACTGCGCTCGGCCCGCTCAGCGACCAGGACGTCCCCGACCCTGAGGCCGAGGTTCGAAATCGAATGAGCCGGCATTTCAATTACGCTTCGCGCGCTGAGGTGAGGTCTTGTCACGCGAAACGGTCGCAGATTCTCCACCAGTCTGACGATCCTCATCTCGCGATCGAGGAAGATGACATCGATCGCGAAGAACATCCAGAACGTATGGACGCCGTTGCAGGGGCGCAGCCAGAGGGCTTCATCGGGGGCGAGACGGCGGCGAAACATCAACCCACGCAGCCGCTTGAAGAAAGTGTTGGCCAGTTTGACCCTGCCCGCCAGGGGGCGGCCGGTCGAACCTTGCCTGATCGTGATTACGGTCGATCTATTCCCAGTCGTCATCCCTCTCCTGCATGCGTCGCCGAACGACAATTACGCTCAGCACTGCGGCGAAGACAAGCAGGACTCCGATGATGATGTAATTAATTGTCAAATCCGGCCGATTGAGATCTGATCCATCGGCCTGGAGCAGCAGGGCAGCCAGCAAATACATCTGGGGGTCTCCTTCTTGAACACGTTTTAATTACTCTGTTTATAAAATGTTTCCTACTGCCCGATCGCACCGAAGAGGTCGAAGATGCGAATCATCGCCGGCCCCATCAGAACAATGAACAGCGCCGGAAAGATAAATAAGAGCAGGGGAAAAATCAACTTGATGGCGGCCTTCGCGACCAGTTCCTCGACGCGCTGGCGCCGTTTGGTTCGCATCGAATCGGCGAAAACGCGGAGCGAATCGGCGATCGAGGTGCCGAACCGGTCGGTCTGAACGAGCATCGCCACGAGCGATTTGAGATCATCGACTCCGGTCCTGTCGCCGAGATTGCGAAGCGCCTCGTCGCGCGGCTTGCCGGCGCGTATTTCGCGATTGGTCACCGCCAGTTCGCCCGACAGATCGGGCTCGACTATCTCCATCTCGCGGCCGACACGCTGCAGCGCGGCGTTGAGTCCGAGTCCGGCCTCGACGCAGACCACCATCAGGTCGAGCGCGTCGGGCAGGGCTCTCGAAATTCGCCCCTGCCGGTTGGTGATCTTCCGCGAAAGCGTGAATGACGGGATGAAAAATCCGAACCCGAGAGCGACCGCGGTCAGCCCGATCGTCGATGTATCGACGGGGTTGCCGAGAATGACCGTCAGGAAAAAGAAGGTGATCGCCGGCAGGGCGAGACCGACCAGAAGCGTGATGGCGCGATAGATCGGGACCGCCGACTCGCTGATGTACCCTGCCCTCATCAGGCGCCTTCTCAGCCGGCGGACATTCCGCGGCGAGGGCGGCAGCAGATCCACGATCGGTTTGGCCACCCGCTCGACGAAGACCGTCGAAACTGGAGCCGAAACAGTCTCCTCGGTGACCCGCGGATTGATCTCCTTCAGACGCGTCTGAACCGGATTGGCCGGACGCGCGAAGAGCCAGTAGCCCGCCATGATCAGGCTGCCGATGGTCAGCGCAATCGCTGCAAAAAGAAGAAATGACGTTGCTTCCATAATCTTTTCCTGCCGGTTCCGATCAGATCTCGATATCCACAATCTTCCTGATGATCAACCATCCGACGATCTGCATGACGATGCCCGTTCCGAGAATATAGATGCCGTTCGGATGGTCATAAAGCGTCTTCATATAATCCGGATTGACCATATTGATCCAGAAGAAGAGGAAGAAAGGCAGCGCGCTGACGATGTATCCCGAAAGTCGCGCCTGGGCCGACTTGACGCGGATCTCGCCCTGGATGCGGAACCGTTCGCGGATCGTATGACTGATATTTCTGAGCACCTCGGACAGATTGCCGCCGATTTCACGCTGGATCAGCACGGCCGTGACGCACAACTTGAGATCCAGGATCGGAACGCGTTCAACCAGATTCTCGAGCGCCGACTTGATGTTCAGTCCGAGGTTCTGTTCCTCGTAAGTTTTGCCGAACTCCCTGGCGATCGGGTCGGGCATCTCCGTAGCGACCATCTGAAGCGCGGAGCTGAAGCTGTGCCCGGCCTGCAGTGAGCGGACCATCAGTTCGAGCGCATCGGGCAGCTGTTCGAGGAACTTGTTGAACCGGCGCCGGCGGCGGTGGAGCACATACGCCAGGGGCGCGAACATCACGATCAGCGTCGAGAGCAGCATCGCCACCAGCGAGCGCGAGAAGAAGAACGTGATCAGTCCGACGACGAAGCCCGAGACCATGCTGTAGATGACGAAACGGTAGACCGTGATCGTCATATCGGCCTGACGCAGCGTGTTCTGCAGCTGGGTGAAGACCTCGAACCGGA
Organism: uncultured Acidobacteriota bacterium; assembly: GCA_937967285.1. GTDB lineage: Bacteria > Acidobacteriota > Blastocatellia > RBC074 > RBC074 > JADJXM01. Next base: position 13,636 of record CALBSU010000252.1, on the reverse strand, counting down.
TCAGCGTTCGATGAAAGACCGGGACGGTGCTCAGCAGCTCGTCCTTGATCAGCTGCATCTCACGCTGGCTCGCTCCGCCGCGCTCCTGAACCAGCTGCTTCATGCGCTCGTCGATCCGTCGGCGGTACTCGTCAGTGTCTCGACTGACGAAGAAATAGATCGCCACCGTCAGGAAGATGAACGCGAAAAGGATCGGTACGAAAAGTATTCCCATATCGCTAAACAGTAAAAAGTAGAAAGCAGAAAGTAGAAAGACAAGTAAGTGCGATGCACTTTCTACTTTCTACTTTTTACTTTCTACTGACTAAAATCCCGGTTCAAAGATATGCGGGGGCAGTTTGAAGCCGTACTGTTCAAGCCGCTCCGAGAAGCGGGGACGGATGCCGGTCGGCCTGAACTGGCCGATCACCTCCCCCTGCTGTCCGACGCCGGTGCGAACGAACCGGAAGATCTCCTGCATGGTGATGATCTCGCCTTCCATGCCGATGATCTCCGAAACGCTGGTCACCTTGCGCGAGCCGTCGCTGAGACGCGAAACCTGGATGATCAGATTGATCGCCGAGCTGACCTGCTGGCGCATCGCCTTGTCGGAGATGCGAAGATTGGCCATGGCGATCATGGTCTCGAGTCGCGCCAGCGCATCGCGGGGCGAGTTGGCGTGGATCGTGGTCATGCCTCCGTCGTGGCCGGTGTTCATGGCCTGGAGCATGTCGATCGCCTCGTCGCCGCGGACCTCGCCGACGATGATTCTGTCGGGGCGCATACGCAGAGCGTTGCGGAGCAGGTTGCGCTGCGTCACCTCGCCCTTGCCTTCGATGTTCGGCGGCCGCGTCTCGAGCCGGACGACGTGCGGCTGCTGAAGCAGCAGTTCGGCGGAATCTTCGATCGTCACCAGACGCTCATCGATCGGAATGAATCCCGAAAGGCAGTTGAGCATCGTCGTCTTACCGGCGCCGGTACCGCCGGAGATGAGCACGTTGAGACGCGCCTTGACGCAGGCCTCGAGGACCTGGACCAGTTGCGGGGTGAGAGCTTTCAGCTCGACGAGGTTCTTGATCGTCAGCGGATCGGCGCCGAAACGGCGGATCGAGAGGATCGGACCGTCGATCGAGAGCGGCGGAATGATCGCATTGACGCGGGAGCCGTCCTGCAGACGGGCGTCGACCATCGGCGACGACTCGTCGACGCGGCGGCCGATGCGCGAAACGATGCGGTCGATGATCTGCATCAGATGAGCATCGTCGCGGAATGTCGCCTCGACCCTTTCGAGCTTGCCGCGACGTTCGATGTAGACGTTGCGATGCCCGTTGACCAGAATATCGGAGACGGTTTTGTCGGCCAGCAGCGGTTCGAGCGGACCGAGGCCGAACAGTTCGTTGAGCACATCGACCTGAACGCTTTCGCGCTCAACCCCGCTGAGCGGAGTGTTGTCTTCGTCGAGGATCAGCCCGATCACTTTCCTGACATCGTTTTGAACGGCTGCCGGATCGGCGTTCTCCAGCTTGGTCAGATCGAGCTTGTTGATCAGCTTGCGGTGAACGCGGGCCTTGATCTCCTGCAGTTCATTCGACTCCCGCACTCCGGTGCGCGCGCCGGTCCCGTTCTGAAGTTCCTGTAATCTGGTTTTGAGTGACATAGCCATAATCTTACTCGGGGCAGCAGGAAGCCGGGAGGGGGACTGAGGGGGTCATCCCCGGCAGATCAATGGGTGCGAACGCCGGTAAAGCGGCTTCGCTGTAATGGCCCGGCGACAACCGTCGGGGCCCTGACTCAGCCTCTCCGTCCGAAGAGATCCAGCAATCCGGTCTTCTTCTGCGGGCGTTTGACGAGGTCTGTGTCGACCTGCGGACGAACGCCGGTCAGCTTGCTGGCCAGATTGCCGAAATCCGATACGATCCGGGACTGCGTCTTCGATATGACAAGCGGTTCTCCGACATTGATCGAACCGATCGCTGCCTGATAATCGTTGGCGATGGTCGCGAAGATCGATGTTTCGAGCACCTTCTCGATCTGTTTGATATCGAACTCCGGCGCCTTGGTATATCGGTTGATGACGACCTTGATCCGGCTGCGGTCGTAACCGAGCCGGGCGAAGATGTCGAGCGTCCGCTTCGCGCTGCGGATCGCAGGGATATCGAGCGTCAGCAGCAGGAGCAGGTCGTCGGCGGCATCGAGCGCCGAGATGGTCGTCTCATTGAGCATGCGCGGCGGATCGATGACCACGAAATCGGCCTGGGCGCGGAGGAGCGCGATCGCTCTGGTCACGTGCTCGACTCTCACGTCCTCGTCCTTGCCGATCTCGGTCGGCGCGGCCAGCAGGCTCAGATACTTCGACCGCTGCGTCAGGTAGCTGGCGATCAGCTGGTCGTCGAGCCGGTCGAAGTTCCGCACCACGTCGTGGATCGAATAGTGCGGTTCGAGTCCGAGGTAGAGCGGCTGGTCGCCCGCCTGCAGGTTGAGATCGATGATGCAGGCCCGCTTGCGCGTCAACCTGGCCAGACTGGCCGCCAGATTGGCCGTCACGAAGGTCGTGCCGCATCCGCCTTTGCTGGCGAAGACCGCCACCACCCGGCCCAGATGCGACTCCTCGGGACGCGTCGCCGTCTGCTCGATTTTGGCAAAGACCGATGCTATCTCCGATTCGACAAGCGGCTGCCTCAGAAACTCCATCGCTCCGGATCTGAAAGACTGGAGGATGACATCGGGCGAGTTGTCCTCGCTCGAACAGATCACCGCCGTCTCCGGGATCTCCTGATGGATCCTTTCAACCAGTTGAAAGGAGTGATTCAGGTCGCCGTTGAGCAGGACCAGTGCGGCCTGCGGTCGCAGCCGGTTCAGCTCATCAAGCACCTGCGGAGCATTGGGCAGCTCCGCCACGATCGCCAGCGGCGTGTGGCTCGCACTGCGCAGACGCGTCCGCTCCTGCTGATTGAGACTCCGACCGATAACAACGACTGATATCGCTTTTGACACTGCGTTTGTTTCCTTAATTTAGATCTCGCATTCCAATCCGATCAACTCAGATCGGCCACCCGGACACTCACCCTGCCTGCTACTGCGCAGAAGAAGATTATATTCCCCGGGAGATCGAAACTCCATCGAAAATTCAGGCCGCCTGCAGCTGACATTCTGCCGGAACAGCGTATCAGTCATCGCAATTATCAATGGGGGACTCGACCCGTGCTTCCCGGGCCGTCTTTAGCGCAGCAGCCTGACCGCCTGCGGCAGCCAGTTGCGGCTGAACGTCGGCAGACTGTCCGCGCTGAAGTTGGTCGAATCGACGGGCGTTCCGCCGCTTACGATCTCACGCACGAAGAATCCCTGAAGCGAACCGTCGGCCTGAACGCTCTGCAGAAAGAAAAATCCGAAATTGGTCACCCGCAGCACATTCGTGGTCGGGTTGCGGATCAGTTCGACCGGATTGAAGAGCAGGACCGGGATGATCGCCGCGTGCGTGTTCGGCCCCGGGTAACTCGCGCTCTTGAGATAATAGTACTGCCCCAGCGTGCTCAGATCGATCGAATCGGCGGTTCGGCCTTTGAGAGACTGAAGCCCGATCCTGACTTGATCATAAGTCGTGAAATCGGCCGGCGAATAGACGGGAATGTCCTGGCCGACGCGGATCTCGCCGCAATAACCGAAGTTGGCCAGATCCCCGACCGACAGCGCGTCGAAGGTCGTCTGCGGAAGCCCCGAGAAATTGGCGATCCGGTAGAAGTCGCGCTGCAGGTTGACGTTCTGCCCCATGATCGTGACCGTACCGATCTCGGAAATGAGCGCCGTATCGCGCAGGCCGGTCACGCTGGTCCCGATCGCGGTCAGTCCGTCCACGAACGGATACCCGTTGCGGGCGCCGGCGGCGAAACGCGAGCGATAGTAATCCCCGTTCTGATCCGGAAGATTGAAGCCTCCGCGGTTCGGATCTCCGACGTAACGGACGATATTGCTGCCGTCGTAGAAGGTGTCCGGAATCAGCAGCGGGCGCCAGCACGAGGCCATGGCGCCGGTTCCGCCGTCGACCGGATAGATCGAGGCGGTCGACGTTGCGTTCATGTCGATGCTGCTGAATCCGAAGATCCCGCCGAAGAGCATCGGTATGTCGAGCGACGTATTGACGACCACGCGCGGAGGATTGACGTTAGTGTTGATCGACACCGCGTTCGGATCGAGATTTATATTGTTGCTGTTCGCCTGCCCGCTGTTCGGATTAGGATCCTTGTAGCGGCGAACCTGATTATAACCGGCGTACTGGACGGCCATGGCCTGGATCAGCGACGTCTGGTGCGGAGAGTTGAGATCGGATTCGATCGTCACCCTGAGGCCCGCAGCGCCGGCGATCGCCGCGGCGTCGATCCCGTTCTGAAACTGGTTGCGGGCGCTGAACAGATAGCCGAGATCTATGGCCAGAGCCGAAAGACCGATCATCGCAGTGATCGTAACGGCGGTCAGGGCCATGATTGAACCGCGCTGGCGGCGCATCTCCGGCCTGCCGCCCCGCGGGACGGACTTCTCTCCGAATCTTCTGAATCTGATCTGCATGGCGCTTCTACCTCACTGCCACTAAATAAGATCCTGATCGATCAGGGCTTCGGGGGAGTCTTCTCCTTCTTCGAATCGGCCTTTTCCGTTCCCTTCTCCTGACCCGTCGGCCCGACAGGCCCGACCGGGACCACACTGGCCGGGATCACGGCCACGGGGGATGAGGGATTGGACGCGACCGGAGCCGGAGCGGCCGCCGCGGGCGCAACCGAGGCCTGGGAATCATCGCCGTCATCGCCGGACTTGCGCGGGACCGAATGGCCCGACTGCCCTTCAAGCGAGCTTGCCGGAGACGTCGTCACCGGGCTGGATCCGACCGGCTTGAGTTCGCTCACGCCGGGCAGGCGCGGCAACTGGTCCGGATTGAGCGGCTCGACGATCTTGACCGTCGCCAGGAAGAGCAGCTCCGTCTCGTTGCGCTGGAAGCTGCGGCTCTTGAAGAGTTCGCCGAGGATCGGAATGTCGCCGAGCAGCGGCACCTTGGACAGGTTGACGCGCTCGCTGTTGTCGATCAGACCGGCAAGAGCGAAGCTCTGCCCGTCGCGCAGCTCGAGCGTCGTCTTGGCCCGGCGCACTCTCAGCCCCGGCACCACGATCCCGCTGACCGCCACGCCGGACGTGAAGTCGAGGCTCGAGACCTCGGGCGCCAGTTCGAGACGGATGTGATTCTCGTCGATGATCGTCGGTATGAAGTCGAGTTTGACCCCGAACTCCTTGAAGACGACCGTGATCGCCGCCTGACCTGCATTGAGCGCCTGGATGATCGGTATCGGGAACTCGCCTCCCGCCAGGAAGCTCGCCTTCTGCCCATGCATCGCGATCAGGTTCGGCTCGGCCAGATCCCGCAAGGCTCCGCGCTGATTGAGCGCCCGGATAAATGCAGACCCCTCCTGGTGACCCAGGAAAAGGTTGAGCGTCGATCCAAGCGCAAAATTCAGCGGGCTAGTGGCATTTCCAATGTTGCTTATGCCGCCGAGAGTCGCCGGTCCGTTGGCGCTGACAAATGCGGGAACGGTGGAGTTGGTGATGCCGTAAGCCAGCGCCAGCTCCCTGAGAACCGAGCGGTTGACCTCAGCGACGCGGATCAGCAACTGGACCTGGGCGGCATCGAGGACCGGCGCCTTGAGCAGGTTGGTCGCCTTGAGGCCCGCCGCCTCGATGATCTTCTGCACCTGATCGGCAAGTTCCGGCCTGGTCACGCTTCCCGAAATGACGACCGAATTGTTGGCCTGCGAAAGCTGGATGTTCTCTTTCGGGAAGAGGATCTTGATCTGGTTGTCGATCAGCGTCAGGTTGACCTGGATGTAGATGTCGAAGACGAGCATCCGGTCGGGCGAGCCGATCGGACGCTTCTGCCATGCCACCAGATTGACCTGCCCGAAGGCGAGGCCGTTGACGAGCGCCTGTTTCGGCGAGATCGGCACCACCTCCGCGATCTTCGGATCCGAGATCGAAAGCCTCTCGTACTCCTCATCGAACTCGATCAGCCTCGACTGCCCGACCAGCACGTCGATCTTGATCCCCTGTGAATTGTTCGAGAACGATGCTTTGAGCGTCGATTTGTCCTGCGCCCCCGCCATCGCGCCGATCGCCAGCAGCAGCCCCAGCGCCATCATAGCCCGTATGCCCCGAACAAAGCTGCGATTACTCTGTTTCATAGCGTCTCCTGATAAACAAGTAGAAAGTAGAAAGTAGAAAGTAAAAAGATTATGAGTGATTGATGATTCGCAATGTCTCTTCTCAGCCTAATTGCCCCTCATAATTTCCGACTTTCTTCCTGCTTTCTTTCTACTTTTTACTTTCTACTTTCTACTTTTTTATTTAGGGAACCATCTCGACGCGGGTTCGTTTGGCGCCTTCGATCAGTTCGATTGTCGGACCTCGAGGACCAACCTTGATCGTCGGGGGCGCGTTGGGCTGGTTCTGTCCGTTGATATAGAAATTGAATGGCGGCGGCGTCGCACCGGGTCTCGGGCCTCCGAGGCCTCCGGCGTTGCGCGATCCTATCAGCGCCCGCTGTTCGAGGGCGACATCGTTGAGCACGTCGCGTCGGGTGGCGCCGGGCGTCGTCTCGATGACCTGGTCGGTCGCGTTGCGGATCGAGAGCTGGAGCCGCCCTTCGGCCTCGGCCAGTTTGAGCTTTTCGGCCTGCGGCGGCGTGACTTCGAGGGTGACGGTGTTGACCAGAGCCGGTTTGCCGTCCGGCTTGTTCTGCATCTGCTGGCCGCCGGCCATGACGCGAACCTTCTGGAGGATCACCTTCGAGACCTGCTTGGCGCCGTCGATCTGCGGCTGCATGATCGCGATCACGTCGACATAGGATCCCGGAGCGACGAATCCGCCGACGCTGCTCGCCTCATCCACGCGGACCGAGACCGCTCGCATGCCGGCCGGCGTGACGCCGGAAAGCCCGGGCTGGGCGCCGAGCCCGGAGAGCTGCCGGTCGATGATCGGCACCCTCGCCGGAATGTCCATCACCGCCACGCGTCCGAGCACCTCCTCGCGCCGGATCATCGCCTTCTCGGGCAGCAGCTTCTTCGGATACGGGACCACCTGGATCTGCGTCTCCTCGATCTTGGTGCCGAGCGGTATGTCCGTCGTCGCGATCACTACATTGGTCTCCTGCTGTGAGATCTCCTGATTGACCCGATTCTTGAGGTATATCTGCGCCGCATAGATCGAGAGCAATCCGAAGAAGACCGCACCGGCAAGAGCCAGCAGAAAGCGTCTGTTCATCTTATCTGACTCCTTGTTTCGTAACTCCTCACCCCGAACGCTGCACCGGGATGCCAGACGGAAATTGATATCATTCGTGATCCATGTAACAGGTCACTCCCATCGCCACTCCGGTGCCTGAAAACTGATAAGCTGAATCCCTGAACATATTCAGCAGCAGCGGCAGCGCGGTCTCGAAGCTGTGGGCGACCCTGATGCCGACCCGCTCACCCCGCCGGGCGTTTGAAAAGCCCTGCTCGATGGAGTCGTCGGCCGTATTGTATGTTGCGTCGTTGCCGGGACGGAGGCGAACCATGGTCACCTGCGTCACGTCCGAAGTTGTCGGAACGCCGGCGCTCTGGAGATACGAGTTCGTCCGGGCCACGGCGGCCTGCTGAACGTCGCTCTCCGAGGCGTATTCGAGCCCGGCGCCGTACGGCAGCACGAGGACTCTCGCGCCTTCGCGGGCCGCGATCGTCAGCGCCTGCTTGACCGCCCAGGCGCGCCCGATCTCGATGATCGCGAAGACGAAAACAAGAAAGATCGGCAGCAGCAGGGCGAACTCGACCATCGACTGACCGCGCTCCACGAAACCGCCTCTTCTTGTTCCGCAATTTCTTCTCATCGAATCTCAATCTTTCGGAAGCGCATCAGGCGCCCCGCTTCATCGAGCAGCTCGCCCTGACCAGCACGCGGCTGAAGCTGCTGGCGAAATTCCCGACCGGCAGCTCATACGGGTAAAGGATGGTCACGGTCAGGACCTGGGAATTGTTGCTGATGATGTTCAGCGAGTTCTGGAATCCGCGGTTGTCCTCGGCGAAGAAGGAGACCCTCTGGCCGTCGAAGCCGTTGTTGGTCACGTACTGCCTGACCACCGGCATGACATATTTCTGAAAATTGACCGAATCCCTGTTGGCCGCATTGCAGGCCGGCGGCGTGCAGTTGTTGCCGTCTCCTCCGGGAGGGTTCTTGGCCCAGACACGGACACCCTCGTAGGCGGCTCCGTAGAGCACCATCTGAAGATTGAACCCCTGAGCGATGACGGCCACCCCGATCAGCATGATGAAGAGGACAGGGACGATCAGCGCGAACTCAAGCAGAGACTGCCCGTCCTCTCTTCTTCTTCGGTTGGCATGACGGAAATTCCGGTTCATTGCTCTCCTCACGCAGTGCCTGTATTGCTCTGTTCTGCCGGTCCTGAAAGGAATTGCCCAGAACCGTTTCGCCGGGGGATGGAATCAACTTTTTTCGATCGAAATTTTGAGGGTGTCGTGATCTCGATCACGGGGTCGACGTAAACTCGGGGAAGTTGCTGTCAATGAATCACTTCACATCTGCCGGCCGACTCGAGAGGGCAGTCGGAGGCAGTAGCACCGGGCCGTCGCGGATCACCTCAAAAAATCGGTGAAGGCCGCGATCAGCGTGCCGATCGCGATCGAAACGCCGAAAGGCGTCCTGACCGAATCGATCCCTGGGTCATCCTGCGATTCAAGCCGGATCGCATAGATCCTGAATCCCGGCGCGAAGAATCCCAGAAAATTCCACCAGACCCGCCTGAACCTGAGCCAGGTCAACCGCAGCTTTCCTTCCCGGATGACGGCGAAAGCTGCCAGGACAGGATAACACAAAACAGTTGCCAGCAAAGCCCGAAATACGCCGCCGGCGCCGAGGTAAGCCCCGATCGCCATCAGGAACTTGACGTCCCCGGCCTTCATTCCGCCGACCATGTACGGGATCAGCAGAAGCAGCAGACCGAGGCCGATGCCCTTTAATCCGAAGAGCGCTCCGCTCCAGCCGCCGGAGATCGTATTTAAAACCAGTCCCGCGAGGGCGGCCGGAAAAACGATCGCATTCGGAATCCGTCTGGATCTCAGATCGGTCCAGGCGATGACCAGGACGAAGAGCGTCAAAGTGATCTGCAAAGCGGCGATCATCGGATCCATTCAAATCCCCTGAGGCATCCTCGAAATCGTCGCCTTGGCCGCTGAAGCTCGTCCCGTCAACCGGGCAGTCGGATCTAAAGATCGACGGCGGTACTTAACTCTTCCCCGCCCCGGATTGCCGCGCTCAGCGACTCCGACCGAACCGATCAGGCCGAACCGATCAGGATCTCGCAGCGGATCTCCCGCACGGACTTCCGTCTCGAAATATGTCGGACAATATTTCCAACAGCTACCCCAGATCGTCTGAGATAATCCATTGAGCTGAGCGTTCGGGCCGCCCGACCGGCGAACATGGAGCCGGTCAAACAGCCGTACATAAGGCAAGCCATTCGGTGAGGAACGCTGACAGGATCGGGACCGCTTCTCTTTACCCCCGGCTATGGTTTGAAACAGGGCAACGTGATACCTGCCGGAGTGGAAGCTGTTACTTCGAATCTTTCGCGGGCTCTCGAGTCGAGAGCAAGATGGCAACCAGGTCAAATTTTCAAGGTCGAGTCTACTCGTACTACGAGATCGCGTTATTGGCAGTCGTCAGCCTGTCGTTGATCTTGCTGAAGATGGAACTGATGCTCTGTCCCATCGCGGTCAGAACGAACACGGCCGCAGCGCCGATCAGAACCAGCAACAGCGAGTATTCAACAATATCCTGCCCTTGCTCATCCTTCAGAAACTCTTTGATCATAGATTCCTCCAATTTTCCAGATTCTAATTACCCGAGCCCGTGAAGGGGGTCGGGTGAAACGGTTGCGCGGATGTAACTCAGGGGATGAATTAGTTGAATCCGAATAGACAACCTAAAACGTCAGAGTAGACGGTTGAGATCGCATAACTGTCCGTGATCACCACCCGCCGGTATTCAACCAGCACCTAACATACCTCATACGCCGAAAAATGCAAGTCCCTTGTCAGAACCGGACTCCTCGGGCATGCCTCTCCCCTGATATACACTTCAGCAGATGAATTTCAGGGGACAGGGGCTCAATGCTATAAAAGACCGCCTGGGGAAGGTTGATCGATCCTGAATTCTCAAAAAAGCCAGTAGAATAAATCTGAGTCGATTAATCCTGATGACTTCTTTGGGGGATCAGGATCTGGAGCAGAGATGCAGGCGCATTTTAGCCACAATCCAACCAAATGATCAAGCAAAATATGCATGATAAAAATTAACGCGGCTTGAGAGGTCTGGTGCATCGGAGTGCGATTTGCGATCATCGGAGCCGCAACCAGACCGCCCCCGGAAAGAGATCGAGGATGCAATGAGCGATATGGACGAGAAGAGCGGAGTGAGGCTGATCGTGGCGGCGGCGATCTGGCTGGCGATCAGCCTGCTGATGACGCTGCCGCGGATCACGCATCCGGCGTACGGGATCCAGGGCGATCTGACGCTCCACTATCACATCACGCGGACGTACGAGCGAAGCCTGAGCGAGGGCGACCTGATTCCGCGCTGGGCGGGGCTGCTCGACGGCGGTCGGGGGGACGCCCTGTTCACCTTCTATCCTCCGCTGACATATGCTCTCGGTGCGTTCGGGATCAGGTTTCTGGGTCTGAATCTGCTCGGAACGCTGAAGCTGATCATGTTCCTGACGCTGTTTGCCGCCCAGGCGAGCGCGTGGGTGCTGGCGCGGGAGTTCACCAGTCGACGCCGGAGTCTGATCGCTTCAATTCTGTACGTCGTGCTGCCGGCTTTTCCGCTGATCGCATTCAACAGATCATTTCTGGCCAACGCGGTGGGGCTGGCGATCGCTCCGCTGGCGATCGCCGGAGCGAAAAGGCTTCTGACAGGAACGAGGACCGAATCGGGACTGATACTTTTCCTGATCTCGAGTTCCCTGCTGGTCCTGACGCATGCGATCACGACTTATCTGACCGGATTGACGATCGGATTGATGGCGCTGGGATTATGGAGGCAGGCAGGCTGGAGAGGATGGCTCAGGCTGGGAGGCGCCGGGTTGGCGGCATTGGCGCTGACCGCATTCTTTCTCTGGCCGCAGGTGGTGGAGCGCAACTGGGTCCAGTTGGGCCTGCAGGTTGTTCAGCACGGGTACAAGAACTACTTTCTGTTTGCGGAAAGCGATGCCGCGAGCGAATACAGAAAGGCGTGGGCGGGGGTCAATGACGTCTACAGCATAGTCATCCTCTGTCAGACGACGACTCTGTTGCTGCTTGGAGCGATAGTCCTCGGATATCTTTCGAGGGGCGGCGAACGTGGCGCCCCGGAGGCCGGCCGGGTCGGGTGGTTCAGCCTGCTCGTGGCCTGTTTCGGGCTGCTCATCTCGCTTCCGCTTTCGGAACCGCTCTGGCGATATCTGCCGGGACTGAAGTTCATCCAGTTTCCGTGGAGATATCTGCCGTTCGTCTCGCTGCTGACAGGCATTGCGGCGGTATCGGCGATGGCGGAATGGAGCGGCCTGAGGCGCCGGCCGCGAGTGATCGCCGCCGCCTTTCTGACCTGGATGGTGATCTTCAACGGCGTCTTCACCTTCATGTTCGTCAGGTTGAACGAGCCCGGCCTGACTCGCGAACGGGTCGCCGAACTGCTCGAGGGAAGAGGCGCCAAACCGCTCTCGCTCGACGAAGGCCGGAAGATTCAGAATGAAGACGACCTGCAGTATACCGCCTACGCCGCCAATCAGATCTATTTTCGACCTCACGGGACCGAACCAGTCCTCTATCCGCCGGCGAACGAGCCGGGAGGCATCGAGGTAATCGAAGGTACCGGCGAAGCCGGCCTCGTCAAAAACCGGATCAGTCATCGGGAGTATGGCCTGGAGAGCGGGAGCGCTGTCCGGCTGAGGATTCTGACGCACGCCTATCCGCACTGGGTGGCGAGGCTCGACGGCCGCGAGATACCGATCGCAAAGGAGCCTGAAACCGGGCTGATGATCGTCGAAGCGCCCGCCGGAAAGCACAATCTGACCCTTGATTTCGAGATCCGTGATCCCGGCGAACGGGCCGCCCGCTGGATCTCGCTCCTCGCCTGGGTGGGACTGGCCGGCTGGATCGTCCGAACCGGACTCAAACCGTCCCGATGACGGCCTGACTTTGCGTTCGTGCTATAATCCCCGTCTTTATGAGCGAACGGGCCGGAATCTATCTTCATATCCCATTCTGCGCGACGCGCTGCCATTACTGCAATTTTGCGACCGGCGGTTATGAGAGCGGGATCGCCGGGAGGTATGTCTCGGCGCTGATCCGCGAGATCGACAGCGCTGAGATCGCGACCGGATCGATGCGCGAAGTCGATACGATCTATTTCGGCGGCGGGACTCCGACCACGTTGTCGATCGAACAGATCGGCCGCGTGCTCGACGCCTGCCGTGCAAGGTTCATCGTGACGGACGGGGCCGAGATCACTGCCGAAGCCAACCCCGGATCGATCGATCAGGAATATCTCTCGCGGTTGAGGGAAATCGGTGTCAACCGGCTCAGCTTCGGAGTTCAGTCATTCGACGACGGCGAGCTGGCCATGATCGGGCGGACGCACTCATCCGACGAGGCTCGAGAAGCGGTCAGGCTGGCCCGGCGCGCGGGATTCGGAAACGTCAGCATAGACCTGATCGCCGGACTGCCCGAACAGACGATGGAGACCTGGCGTCGCAATCTGGATGAGGCCTTCGCGCTCGAGCCCGACCACATCTCCGTCTACATGCTCGAGTTGTACAAGGACGCGCCGCTGCTCCACCGTGTCGAGCGGGGCGAATTGCGGGCGATCGACGAGGAGCTGACCGTCGAGATGTACTATGCGCTCAAGGACGAGGCCGAACGGCGCGGATTCGATCATTACGAGATCTCGAACTGGGCGCGCCCGGGCGCGGAGTCGCGTCACAATCTGAAGTACTGGACCGGCGCCCCTTACCATGCGTTCGGCGTCTCGGCGGCGGGTTACGACGGCAGACTGCGATGGTCCAATACCCGGAACATTCACGAATATCTCGAGCTGATCGAGAGCGGGAAGTCCGTCGTGGTCGAGACCGTCCCGCTCGATGACGACGACAGGCTGAGCGAAGCCATCTTCCTCAAACTGAGGCTGAAGAGTGGCGTCGATCTGGAAGCGGAACGCCGGCGGTTCGGCGTCGATATCCTGGCGAGATTTCGCGACGAAATAGACCGGCTCAGCGAGGCCGGCCTGATCGAACTTGACGGAGAGATAATGAAGATTTCGCGCCGCGGGCTGGTGCTCGCCAATGAGGTCTTCGCTGAGTTCGTATGATCTTTATCCACGAAGGAACACGGATATTTTCATCCACGAAGAAACACGAAGAAACCACGAAGGGGAATCAGAGAGATACTACTTTTTGAATTATTTGAGTTCTTTGGATGAGTTGAATCTCTTCGTGCATTCTTCGTGTTCCTTCGTGGATGAAAAAAACCAAGTTGGTTCGTTGATTAACCGTTATGAAACTGATCGATCTGAGAAGCGATACGGTGACGAAGCC
>CALBSU010000251.1 GCA_937967285.1 uncultured Acidobacteriota bacterium | reverse complement strand
TCCGCCTGCCGCACTCCGTCCCATTTTGCGGGCGGTTGAGGCGGGCGCCAGCGCAATTCGCCCGTGGGCGGCGCGGCGTACGGAATCCCCTTGAAAGTCGCCACGCCCGATTCGACACGACCGGCCAGCGATCCGGATGCCGTCCGGACGACGACCTGCTGAGCTGGATATGGAGATAACACCAGCAGCATGAGAATTGAGGTGAAATACTTCATAAGGTCCTCGGTTTGCCTGTTTTATTCGACTGCCTGCGCTTAAATCCTATTCGGCCCTGCCGCTGAGCTGCGGCAGCTTCGTCTGTCCGAACGCGACGTTGTATTCCGAATCGACGGTCAGCTTGTCACCGTTGAACCTGAGATTCATGGTCGAGTAAAAAGGCGTTTCGCATCCGACCAGCTTGATGGTCAGAACGTCCTCGGCCGACCAGGCTGCCGCCGCGCCGATGATCGGGTGAGCGGGAACGCTGAGCAGTTTGTCGATGCCGTTGGCGAAGCCGCCCGGGGTTTTGATCCACGATCCGAACCCGATCGGGGTCCGTGTTTCGCCGCCCGAGGTGCGAATGAGGAGCGCGGAGGAATCGAAGTCGATCGCAAGCGCGCGAATGCCGCGATCGTTTTCCGGAAACTGATACCATCTTTTACCGACCTTCGAGGCGATCGGAGAGCCGGGCTGTCCCGACGGCAGGCGGACGGCGAGACCGGCCAGCTTCGATTCAAGCCGGCGACGCGATGCGGCATCCGCCGGCAGCGGCTTGCTTTTGAATGCCGGCAGCAGCTTCTCCCAGACCAGATCGAGGACGGCCTGCATGTTGCGGACTCCGCTGGTGATGGCGATGACCGTGTCGTGTTCGGGGATGACGATGCAGTACTGGCCGAACGCGCCGTCGCCGCGATACGCCCCGTGTTGCGAACGCCAGAACTGGTAACCGTATCCCTGATCCCAGTCCGAGTTCGGCGCGGAGCCGTTCGAGGTCTGGAGCGAAGTGGCTTCGACCACCCAGGCGGCGGGGACGAGCTGTTTTCCTTTCCACGTCCCCTTGTTCAGATAGAGCTGACCGAAACGCGCGATCTCCTCGGTTCTGACCATCAGGCCGTAGCCTCCGGCGGTGATTCCCTCGGGGCTGGTCACCCAGGTCGGGTTTTCGATCCCGAGCGGCTCGAACAGGCGCGGGCGCAGATAATCGAGGACGGTCATGCCTGTCGTCTTCTGGACGATCGCCGAGAGCATATAAGTCGCAGGCGTGTTGTACAGGAAATGGGTGCCGGGTTTGAACTGAACGGGATGGGCCAGAAACTTTTGAACCCAGGTTGCGTTTCCGGATGCCGGATCTCCGCGCCAGAACTGCGGCTCTGTCTGATGGCCTGTGTTCATGCGGATCAGATCTCGAACACGCATCGCCTTGAGATTGTTCGAGGCTTCAGCCGGAGCGTCTTCTGGAAAGAACTTGAGCACCGGATCGTCGATGCTCAGCTTCCCTTCTGCGATCGCCATTCCGACGGCGGTCGAGGTGAAGCTCTTGCTGAGCGAATAGAGGACGTGCGGCGTCCGGGCATCGTACGGGTTCCACCACCCTTCGGTGACGACGCGTCCGTGCCGGACAATCATCAGGCTGTGCATCTGATCGATCCTGGCATCGGCCGCCTCGATGAAATCGAGGATGGCGGAAGACGAGATCCCTTCACGCTCTGGGACGCTTCGCGGCAGGGAGTTAGCGGTCGGAGCCGATGGATGAATCCGGCCGGGCATATTCGCCGGTGCGGCCGAAAAAATGAGAACAGCCAGAAGACCAATTAGGTAGTTTCGCATGATCTGCCTTCCTGAGAGACGTTTATCTCGCCTCCTGAAATCGCCCTCTGTTTCAGTTACTGATGTCGGTCAGAATAATATTTCCGTCATCTTAGTCATCTTTTCGGTATCTCTCAATGAAAATGCCAGCTGCTTTTATTATGCTCCATTTCCGGGTAGCGCTTCGCCGGCACCGGCGATACCATTGGCGCGCGAACGATAATTGACGAAAGAGTGGATCATCAGATGAAAATAACCGGCCGGACAATTCCCCTCATCATCGCGCTCAGCCTGGCGACCTTATCAGTCTTCGATATAAAGAGCCTCGGCGATTCGGCAGGATACGGTTTTAGCGGTAAGTCGGAGACAACTTCGGAGCCGGCGCCGGCAGGTGAATCCGCAAAACCGAACATCATATTTTTTCTGGTCGACGACATGGGATGGCAGGAGACCTCAGTACCGTTTCATACGCAGGCGACCGAGCTGAATCGACGATATCGCACGCCGAACATGGAGCGGCTCGCGTCAGAGGGGATGAAATTCACGCAGGCATACGCGTCGGCCGTATGTTCGCCGACGCGGGTCAGTGCGCTGACGGGAATGAATGCCGCACGGCACCGCGTGACGAACTGGACTCTCAGAAAGAATGTCTCTCCGGACAATCCAAGCCCTTTCATCGAACCTCCGCAGTGGAATCTGAACGGCATCACGACAGAGGCCGGCATCGAGGGAACCACGCGGGTCACCCCGTTGCCGGCTCTGCTGCGAACTGCCGGTTACAGGACGATTCACGTCGGCAAGGCCCATTTTGGCGCAAAGGGCACGCCGGGCGATAATCCGGAGCATTTCGGTTTCGACGTCAACATTGCCGGTCACGCCGCAGGCGGGCCGGGCAGTTACTGGGGGCTGAAGAACTTCAGCGCCGGTTGGCGGACCAATCCGCCGGATCTGATCTGGGACGTTCCAGGGCTTGATGCCTATCACGGCAAGGACATCTATCTGACAGAGGCGCTGACGCTGGAAGCGGTCAAGGCAGTGGAAAAGGCAGTTGCCGACAAACAGCCGTTCTATCTCTACATGTCTCATTATGCTGTTCACGCTCCGTGGGAGAAGGACGACAGGTTTTATCAGAAGTATATCGATGCGGGGCTGAAGCCGTTCGAGGCGACTCTGGCATCGATGATCGAGGGAATGGACAAATCTCTCGGTGACCTGATGGAATCCCTCGACCGGCTCGGCATAGCCGACAACACGATCATCATCTTCATGTCCGACAATGGATCGCCGTCGCAGTGCCCCCGGAACCTGCCCTTGCGCGGCCACAAGCTGACGCCATACGAGGGAGGCATCCGGGAGCCGATGATCGTCAAATGGCCGGGCGTAACGAAACCGGGTTCGCTCAACAGTGATCCGATTATCATCGAGGATTTCTTCCCCACAATCCTGGAACTGGCGGGGGCAGCATGGCGCGGAAAAACCTTGCAGAAGGTGGACGGCATAAGTTTTGTTCCGTTGCTGAAGGGAACCGGAAGAACCGCGAAGGATCGGTCATTCGTCTGGCACTTTCCTCACAACTACGGCGGCCAGGGACCGTTCAGCGCGCTTCGCCGGGGTCCCTGGAAACTGATCTATTACCATGCCGACCGGCGGATGGAAATGTTCAACATCGAAAGCGATATCAGCGAGAATCATGATCTGGCGAAGGAAAATCCGGCAAAGGTCAGGGAATTGGCCGGGCGGCTGAGCGACCGGCTGCGAGCGGAAAATGCGCTCATGCCGACCGATAAATCGACAGGACTACCAGTCCCGCTCCCGGAACAGAAAACGTTGAAGACTCCCCGGTAAGAACTGAAGTGCGAAGTCTACATCAACGGATCGACACAACTGACTCCGGAAAAACGATTGAAGTCTCTGTCGTGAGTATAGAGCGTCGCGCCGAGTTCAAGTGCCAGCGCAGCCA
>CALBSU010000250.1 GCA_937967285.1 uncultured Acidobacteriota bacterium | reverse complement strand
AGTGTCGAGCAGATAACGCAGCTCCTTCTCCATCAGAAAACCCGCGGCCGACTGAGCGACAAAATGGGTTATCCCCTCGGTCGAGGCGTGAGCGCGGTGCGCGGTTCCGAACGCATCGTTGACGTAGATATCGCAGAGCGATGCGAGCTGCTTTGAGAACTCAGGATCGTTCTTCTCTTCCTCGGGATGGAATCTGAGGTTTTCGAGCAGCGCGATTTCGCCCGGTTTGAGCGAATCGACCACCGTCGCGGCAGCGTCGCCTACGCAGTCTTCGGCGAAGGCAACGGGACGCGCGAGAACCTCGGCGAGGTGCCAGGCCACGGGCTTGAGCGAATACTTCGGATTGCGCTCGCCCTTCGGACGACCGAGATGCGATGCGAGGATGACACGGGCTCCCTTGTCGATCGCGAACTGAATCGTCGGAACCGCCGACGTGATGCGAGTGTCGTCGGTCACCTTCCCGTCCTCGATCGGAACGTTGAAATCGACCCGAATGAAGACCCGCTTACCCTGCAGGTCGAGATCGCGTATGGATAGCTTCGGCATTGGAACTCTTCTCCTGAATGATTGATTTTCAACCGGTTCCGGCGGTCCCGGTTTTCTTAATTGATCCAGCAGCATTACCCGGAAGGAAGAGCGGATTGGGTCAGGGTCTCAATGCCCCGATCGCTGACTGGCCGTCAATAAACTGTAACGATAGAAGACCGGGTCCCGCCAAGTCAAGTTCGGCGCGCGGTCCAGGTCCGATCGCCGGTTGACTGTTGAAGCGACCAGGTATCGAACTCTTGCCCAGTCTGCTGATAATCATCATAATGCACCGGTAATGGTGATCACCGAAAACCCGTGCGGGGTGAATCCGCAGGGATTACCAGGCAATCCGATTAAACGACACCGTTCGGTGGTCATCCTCAATCCCTGAACATAATCAAAATCATGAAATTGAAGCGAAAACACTGGATAATCACCGCGTTTCTGTCCTGCCTGCTGGCAGCTTCGGTACCGGCGCAGGACATGACAGTCGTCAGGGGAAAGGTCACGGACGACAGCGGAGGCGTCATCCCGAGGGCGCTGGTCAGCCTCTTGAGCGCGCGTCAGACCGTGGCCGGATCGACGTACACGGACAGTAGCGGCAATTTTGAAATGTCGGGAATACCGCCGGGGACATACGAGCTGCAGGTCAGCGGCGTGACGGGCTTCATCCCGCGGAGGATAGCTCTGCGGGTGCCTTCGAGCGAGGCGAGGAATCTCGAGATCGTCCTCGGATTCCAGGCGCTGACGGAGGAGGTGACAGTCACGGCGGACATCGGGCTGGTGCAGTCGCTGGACGAGACGACTCAGCAGGTCAATGTGATCGGGGACAGAAAGCTGGAGGAGCGCGGAAAGGCCGTGCTGGCGCAGGTGGCCAATGAGGAGCCCGGGCTGCAGCTCCAGCGGACGAGTGCGACGATGGGAGCGATCTTCGTTCGCGGAGTGACCGGCGCCAAGGTGGTCAACTATGTCGACGGCATCAGGTTCTCGACTGCGGCGGCGCGCGGAGGCGTCAACACATTCTTCAATCTGAACGATGTCAGCGGCCTGCGGTCGGTCGAGGTGCTGCGCGGGCCCAACAGCGCCCAGTTCGGCAGCGATTCGATCGGCGGAGCGGTTCAACTGATAACGCGCACGCCGCTCTACACTCCGGGCAAACTCGAGGTCCACGGACGGGTGAGCACCGGGTTCAACAGCGCCGACCTGAGTTATCGCGGCAGCACGCTGGTCACATTCGGAACGCGCGATCTGGCGGTGCTGCTCAATCTCTCATCGCACCGGAGCAACACGATCCGTTCCGGAGGCGGCATCGAATCGCACGCGGCGGTGACGAGGTTCCTCGGCCTGCCCTCGACCGTATTCGGGGACAGATCGACCGATACCGCGTTCACGCAGTACGGAGGGCTGCTCAAGCTGAGCTATCGTCTGACCGAGACCGACCAGTTGACCGTGCATTACAATCGCTCGCAGATCGACGGCGGCAAGCGTTTCGATCAGACACTCGGCGGAGACGGCAATCTGCGGGCGGACCTGCGAAATTTCATGCTCGATTTCGTCTATCTGAAATACGAGAAGTTCGAGGCCGGATTCTTCGATTCCCTGTCGGCGTCGTACTCCCACAACACACAGCGCGAAGAGCGCGTCAATCAGGGCGGAAACGGAAACCCGCTGGGCGGAATATCCCACCAGTGGGAGCGGACGTTCGTCAACGGAGTCCAGCTTCAGATGACGAAGCTGTGGGGCGAGGCGAACTCCCTGGTGATCGGCGGCGAGTACTACTACGATTACGTCCGCTCGCCGGCCTTCACGGTCAATCCGGCAACCGGCTCCGCGGTGCCGTCGCGACCGAGGGTTCCGGATCGCTCGTCGTATCACAACGGCGGGATCTATGTGCAGAACATCTGGGCAGTCGTACCGGAGCGGTTCAGGCTGATCACCGCGCTCAGATACGGCGGAGCGTCCTACAGTTCACGCGCTGAGAACAGTCCGGTGGTCAACGGAGCGAGGCTCTGGCCTGATGACAGTCTGACGGCCGACAGCCTGACGCCGAGAATCGGCGCGGTTGTGACTGTGTTCGAGGGATTCAACATCTCCGCGCAGGTCAGCCGCGGATTTCGGACGCCGCACATCACAGACCTCGGCACGCTCGGCTTGACCGGCAATGGTTACGAAGCCTCGGCGCCGGATCTGGAGACGAGCGGAGCGACGATCGGATCGACTGCGGACCGCAACGCCGTCTCGACCGGCCGTCCGGTTCGCCAGCTTGTTCCCGAGACGAGCTGGTCATACGAGGGAGGAATCCACCTTCACCGCTCGAGAATCGACATCGACGTCAACGGTTTCGTCAACGACATCTACGACAATATTGTGGTGCAGACGCTGATCCTGCCAGCGGGAGCGGTCGGACGGCAGATCGGGGATCAGGCGGTCACATCGCAGAACCAGAACGGGGCCGTCTTCGTGCCGGCATCGACCAATCCGGTGCTGATCCGCGCGAACTTCGGTGATTCGAGGATCTGGGGAATCGAGCAGAAGTTCGATCTGAAACTGGGTCGGAGCTGGACATTCGGTCAGAACTTCACGTATCTGCATGCGGCCGATCATGAGACGGGACTGCCTCCGACGATCGAGGGCGGGACACCCGCGCCGCAGGGCTGGCTCCGGCTGCGTTACGATCACCCGGGGCATCGCTTCTGGTTCGAGCCCTATCTTTATGCGGCATACCGTCAGGACAGGCTCTCGACGCTGGATCTCGAGGATCGCCGGACAGGCGCAACCAGATCGCGGGCGAGCATTCAGAACTTCTTCCGTCGCGGCGCGACCGTCAGAGGACTGGTATCGGCCGGCGCCGACGGCAGGTTCGGGACAGCCGACGATATTCTGAATCCGACCGGCGAGACGCTCTCGCAGGTCCAGCAACGTGTCCTCGGCGGCGCGGACAGCGCTCCGCTCTTTCCCTACATCCCGGGATTTGTGACCTACGGAGTCCGTGGCGGGCTCAGAATGGGCGACCGTCAAGACCTGCTGTTCGACCTCGAAAACCTCAACGATCGTAACTACCGGGGCATCGGCTGGGGCCTGGACGCGCCGGGGCGCAGCTTCGGCTTCCGTTACAGCTACAGGTTTTAGTTTGAAGCGCGGCGCCCGCAGGCGCTGCGTTGAGCACCGTGAAGAAGATCTGATTAAACGATGAAAAGCGGCGCCCGCGGGCGCCGC
>CALBSU010000249.1 GCA_937967285.1 uncultured Acidobacteriota bacterium | reverse complement strand
GAGCGGGTCATCCTTTCGAGATAGGGTTTGACGACGAGCGCCGATTCAACTCCGACGAAGATGTTCGATGCTCCGCAGAGCGATTCCGCGCCGCTCGTGCCCATCGTCCGGTGAAAGATGACCGCGAAGAAACGGACGATCATCTGCATGACTCCCAGCCGGTACAGAACGGCGGTCAGCGCCGAGACGAAGATCGCGATCGGCAGCGCCTGAAAGACCAGAATGAATCCGATCGATCCCTGCTCTCCGGGACCGGCCGCCAGCGGACCGAGCAGAAATGATGTTCCCGCCTTCGACACGTCGAGCAGCGCCATCACCCCGTCGTTGAGCCAGATGAAGATCTGACGCATTGCCGGCAGCTTGAAGATCATCAGCCCGAGCAGCAGTTGCAGGCCGAGACCGACGCCGATGGTCCTCCACCTGATCATCCTGCGATTGGATGAAAGCAGCCACGCGACCGCGGCGAAGACGAAAAATCCGATGAGCGATATCAGTTGTGGGGGCATCGAGTGTCCTCAGTTAAGTTGTAAATACAGTGGAACAGGTATCTCCTGAAATTTTATCGCAGAGGCGCAGAGATCGATATTTTGAATATTTATTTCCGGAGTCTCACCCAATGGGCTTTGCCTCGCTCAATAAAAACTCTGCCATCTCTGCGCCTCTGCGGTAAAAAAGACTCTGATTACACAGCGCTCAGTCCGTCTGAAACCTGCGGGCGAAATCCAGGGCGATCTCTTCGACGCGTCCGAAGGCATTCTGTTGCGGCCTGATCAGATGATGATCGGCCGGGATCTCGTGATACTCCAGGTCGCTGTTCAGGCGCCGGGCAAGGCGGCGAGTCCTGGCGGGCGGAACGATCTCGTCATCGGTTCCCTGGACGATGACCGCTGGAGTCCGTACTTTACCGGCGACGCGCCAGGCGGCCAGCCCGACCGATCTGACCTGATCGAGCAGCGAAATGGGGAGGCTGATCCCGCGGATGAAGCCGACGGTCT
Organism: uncultured Acidobacteriota bacterium; assembly: GCA_937967285.1. Classification (GTDB taxonomy): domain Bacteria; phylum Acidobacteriota; class Blastocatellia; order RBC074; family RBC074; genus JADJXM01. The sequence goes on along the minus strand of CALBSU010000249.1, from coordinate 3,854 downwards.
CGGGATCATCGAAATCGGCGTCCGGCATGAAGTTCGCGAGATCGCTTCTGACACGCGGGTCGCTCAGATCGGCCTTCTCGAACGGCTTGAAATCGCGGACGACCATCCTGATCAGCGGCCAGATCGGTTGCTGCCATCTCTCTCCGAGCTGCCAGAACGGCGCGAGCATCAACAGTCCGTCGGGAGGCGCCTCTTCGCAGGCGACATTGAGCGAGATCGCCGCGCCCATCGAATATCCGACCAGGATGACTCTGTCGCAGCTTTCGCGAAGTTTTTTCATCGCTCCGGTGACGGCCTCGATCCACTCCCGATGATGACGCAGGTGAAGGCTCTCGATCTGCGCGCCGAATCCGGGCAGCAGCAGTCCTTCGACCGTCAGGCCCGCGCCGTGCAGCGATTCGGCCAGCGGGCGCATCTCGGCAGGGGTTCCCGGGAAACCGTGCACCATGAGCGCACCTGTGCGGCCTCCGGTCAAAAAGAACCGTTCATGTTTCCTGTCCTGGAATGCTTTCATCTTTACGCGATCGATACTTTGCGTTATGTATATTGCGATATCCCTGATTGTCAAATTCATCACCGCAATACTCGAAAGAAAAAGAGGACCGGAACTCGTGATTCTGAAAGTCTTTGACAGCAAAATCCAACTTGGAGAGGCTGCGGCGCAACAGGCCGCGGCGGCAATCAAACGCGCGATCGATGCACGCGGGCTTGCCCGGATCATCGCAGCCACAGGCGCTTCGCAGTTCGAATTCCTCGAAGCGCTGGTCGCGGATCAGAGCATCGACTGGAATAAGGTCGAGATGTTTCATCTCGACGAATACGTCGGCCTGCCGGTGACGCATCCGGCGAGCTTCAGAAAATATCTGACCGAAAGGCTGATCGTTCCGGCCGGCATCGAGCGCCATCACCTGCTCGACGGCGAGGGCGATCCCCGGGAGATATGCGATCGCGTGGGCGAACTTATCTCCGCCGCGCCGATAGATGTCGCCTTCGTCGGCATCGGCGAAAACGGGCATCTCGCCTTCAACGATCCGCCGGCGGACTTCGAAACCGACAGGCCATACATCGTCGTCGATCTGGACGAAGCCTGCCGTCGGCAGCAGGTCGGCGAGGGCTGGTTTCCGGATCTTGACGCCGTGCCGAAACAGGCGATCTCGATGTCGATCAGACAGATTCTCAAGGCGAGCGAGATCGTCTGCATCGTACCGGATGCGCGCAAGGCCGAAGCGGTCAGAAACTGCCTGACCGCTCCGGTCAGTCCCGATTTTCCGGCATCGATTCTGCGGACGCATGCCGATACGACGATCTATCTGGATCGCGATTCCGCTTCGCTGCTCGACCAAAATCTGATCAAAACCGGTGAGTTGAAATCATGAACATGAAAAAATTGAGAAGTCCGTTAATCGGCCTGCTGCTCTTTCTCTGCCTGACCGTCGGCGGCGGGATGAAAGCGGCTAATCAGACATTGCGGATCGGCCTGATCGGGCTCGACACGTCTCACGTGCCGGCCTTTACGAAACTGCTCAACGATACGGCGTCGCCGGATCACGTCCCGGGAGCTCGCGTCGTTGCGGGATACAAGGGCGGCAGCCCTGATGTCGAATCCAGCGCCACGCGGATCGATCGCTTCACCGCGGAGATCCGGGATAAATGGGGAGTTGAGATCGTGGATTCGATCGAGGATCTCTGCAGCAGGGTGGATGCCGTGATCATCAACAGCGTCGACGGCAGGACTCACCTGAGGCAGGCACGTCCGGTCTTCGCCGCCGGCAAGCGTCTCTTCATCGACAAGCCGTTCGCGGCGAGCTATGCGGATGCGCGTGAGATCGTCAGGCTGTCGCGCCAGACGGGAGTCCCCTTCTTCAGTTCATCGAGCCTCCGCTACGCGGCCGATCTTCAGGCGGCGGTCGCCGATCAGAAGCTCGGCAGGCTGACGGGCGCCTTCACCTACGGCCCGGCTCCGACCGAACCGCATCATCCCGATCTCTTCTGGTACGGCATTCACGCCGTCGAAATTCTCTACACTTTGATGGGGCCGGGCTGCGAAACAGTCACTCGGGTTCATACGGAAGGCGCGGACCTGGTTGTCGGCAAATGGTCGGACGGACGCACCGGCACCATGCGCGGAACACGCGCCGGCAAACAGGACTACGGTTTCGTCGCCTTCGGCGAGAAATCGACCGTCGCCACGGCTCCGCCGATGAAGTCCGATTATCGCGGCCTGCTCCTCGAGATCATCAGGTTCTTCCAGACCGGAAAGGCTCCCGTCGATCCCGAAGTCACGCTCGAAATGATGGCCTTCATGGAGGCCGCCGATCTGAGCAAGGCCCGCAACGGCGCACCGGTCAAAATCACTGAAATCACTTCACCATCGAGGTAGACTGATGATACACGCACAAATAAACAGGACTGTACGTTCAATCATCCTGGCGGCTGTGTTCGCGGCGCTGGCGGGCTGCGGCTCGTCCCCGGGATCTCAAACGGATAACGCCGGCAAACCGGCGGACGGAAAAGATATGTCAGATGTCAGGATCATGACGCTCGATCCGGGCCACTTTCACGCCGGCCTGGTCCAGAAGGAGATGTATCCGGGAGTCTCGCCCAAGGTTCACGTCTATGCCCCGCTCGGGTTCGACCTGACCGAACATCTCAACCGCATCGCACGCTTCAACCTGCGCCCCGCGAATCCGACGAAATGGGAGCTCGAAGTTCACACCGGTGAGGACTTCCTCGAGCGCATGCTGAAGGAGAAACCGGGCAATGTAGTCGTGATTTCAGGCCGCAACCGCGGCAAGATCGACCGCATCAAGGCTTCAGTCGAGGCGGGGCTCAATGTTCTGGTCGACAAGCCGTGGATCATCCGGGCGGACGATTTTCAGAAGCTCGTCTCGACGCTCGACACTGCCCAGGCGGGCAACCTGATCGCTTACGACATCATGACCGAGCGGTACGAGATCACGACCATCGTCCAGAAAGAGCTGATCCACACTCCGGACGTCTTCGGCGAGATGGCCAAAGGATCCGAAGCCGATCCGGCCGTCTATTTCGAAAGCATTCATCACATCCTGAAGGTGGTCGCCGGCGCTCCGAACATTCGTCCCGCATGGTTCTTCGACGTCAACCAGCAGGGCGAGGGCGTGGCCGACGTCGGGACCCACCTCGCCGATCTGACTCAGTGGATGCTCTTCCCGGAACAGCCGATCGATTATCAGAAGGACATCCAGGTCATCTCCGGCAAAAGGTGGCCGACCGTCATGTCCCTCGATCAGTTCAAGCGCGTGACCAATAATCCGGAATTCCCCGACTATCTCGCTCCGCACGTCAAAAACGACAGTCTGGATTACTTCTGCAACGGCTCGATGGTCTGGACGCTCCGCGGCATTCACGCAAAAATGGATGTCGTCTGGAACTACGAGGCCCCGCCCGGCGGAGGCGACACGCACGTCGCCATCTTCAAGGGAACCCGTTCGCGCGTCGAAATCCGCCAGGGCAAGGAGCAGAACTGGAAGACGGAGGTCTATGTCATCCCGAACTCGCCCGTCTCGAAGGTCGGAATCGGCTCGGCGCTCGAGAAGAAGATCGAGGCCATGCAGACCGCTTATCCCGGCCTCGCCGTGGTCGATAAGGGCGACCGGTTCCAGATCACCATCCCCGACAAGTACCGCGACGGACACGAAGCCCATTTCGCGGAGGTGACGCGACGCTTCCTCCAGTATCTCAAGGACCCCAAAACGATCCCGGCATGGGAGAAAGCCAACATGCTCGCCAAATATTTCACGACGACTAAAGGGCTGGAAATAAGTAAAAAGTAGAAAGTAGAAAGTAGAAAGTATAGGAAGTTGAAGGCATAAGGT
>CALBSU010000248.1 GCA_937967285.1 uncultured Acidobacteriota bacterium | reverse complement strand
GATCGATCGATGAACTGGAGAAGTGGGTCGCGGAGAACCGCTTCGATTACATGACGATCACCAAGCGCGAGTTCAAGGAACGCAAGGAGCTTAAACCGCTGGGTAAAGTGAAAAACGCTCCGCCGTGGCTCAAACCCGCGTGGGTAAACGAGGATCCGATCTTTATCATTTACTCCAAGTCGGAACAGCACCGCGAGCCGTAGCGACCGGGTTACATTTCCGCCGATACATATTCCGACCGGAATTCAGCGTGAAAATCGGCGATTTGCCGGACCTTCTCCTCATCATTCCAATCCAACTCGCCGGCCATCAGATCGGCGACCGTCTCCAGACAGTCTAATGCCTTTGTCCCGGCGATCATCGCCAGCCGGGTCCTCCGCGTCAGCACGTCGGCGGGCGTCAGCGCCGATTCGTACCTGACGGCATAGACCACCTCGACCTGCAGCACGGGAAGGCCCTCGACGAGAGGTTTTTTCAATCCTTCATTCTCGTGCATCAGATCGACCAGTTGATGGTAGTTCGATCCGTAACTGAAGACGAGATGGCGGGCGACATCGGGGGCCAGTTTCTCGTTTTCGGCGAGGATGGCCGCGAAGTCCGCGAGGTCTGTGCGGGGATGCAGTCCGCCGCTGACCGGGAGGTCTTCGGTCATGGCATCGGTGGCTGAGATCTCGAACCTTTCCTGAAGACGGCGGGCGGCCAGATCGACCGCCTGTTCCGCCATCAGCCTGTATGTCGTCAGTTTCCCGCCGGAGATCGAGATCAGCCCGTCGCGGCTTTCGAAGATCTCCTCCTTGCGAGAGATTTCCGAGGTATCGGTCGCCCCGGGTTCTGAGATCAGCGGGCGCAGACCGGCCCAGGCCGAAATAACGTCATCGTGTCCGAGTTGCGACGCGGGGAAATAAGAGTTGATTGCGTTGAGGATCTCCGTCACCTCGTCGGCTTCGGCGCGGGGGACATCCTTCGATCCGTCGTAATCGGTATCGGTCGTGCCGATGTTGACGCGCCCCTCCCACGGGACGACGAAGTAGAATCTGTGGCCGGTCAGCGACGGGATGAGCCATGAACCGGTGACCTTCAATCTCTCGGAAGAGACCGTCAGGTGGATGCCCTTCGACGGTCGGATCGTTTTCGCAAGGTCTCTCCCCCCGTCCATCATCGCCACATCGTCCACCCAGACTCCGGTGGCATTGATCGTCGCGCGGGCCCGGATTTCCGTCTCTTCGCGGGTGATCAGGTCGCGCACCCGTGCGCCGCCGAGCATCCCGTCTTCGAGCTTCAGGAAGCCGATTGCCTCGGCGTAATTGACGACCGCCGCTCCGAGTTCGTGGGCAGCCTTGACGATTTCGATCACCAGTCGCGAGTCGTTGGTCAGTCCGTCGTAGTAGAGAAATGCGCCGCGCAGCCCGCCCCGCTCGATCTGGGGGGCGAATTCGATGGCTTCTTCGCGGCTCAGGCGCCGATGCCTGCCGAAACGGTACTTGCCGGCGAGCAGATCGTAGAGGATCAGGCCGGCCCGCATCTTCAGCGGATGATCGTAATTCCGCCGCGAATCGCTGTAGATCGGAATCAGGAAAGGGAAGGGCTCGGCCAGGTGCGGAGCGATACGGGAGGCGATCGAGCGTTCCCGCAATCCCTCGCGGACCAGCCCGAATTCGAGATTCTCAAGATAGCGCAACCCGCCGTGAATGAGCTTGGTCGAACGGCTCGATGTCCCGGCGCCGAAATCGCGCTTTTCGATCAATGCGGTTTTGAGTCCCCGTGCCGAGGCGTCGAGCGCAATGCCGGCGCCGGTGATGCCTCCGCCGATGACCAGCAGATCGAACTGCTCTGAGGAGAATCTGCTGAATGCGGATCTTCGTGAATCAAGGGAGAATTGGTTCATAGTATGGAGTACCGTCTTCAGACGGTTGTTTTTCCCTTAAAAATTTACCGCATGAAATCGAAGCAAGCAAAGCCCGCCTGAAGGCGGCACTCCATACGGTACTCCATGCATGCTTGATTTTATCGGCATCGTCGGGTAGACAATGGGCATATGAATAAATACAGTTGCCTTGCGCGCCTGATCGTTCTGGCTTTGTGCCTCGGTCTGACGGCGCCGATTATCGATACATATCAGGTCGCATTCGCTCAGAGCAAAAAGAAGCCGCGGAGGCGGACAACCCGTCGCAGGACGACGCGGAAGAAGACGGCTCCGGCGCGCCCGTCATTCGACAAGGTAATGGCGCAGAACGCCGCCGACGCTGGATCTCCCGGAGACATCGATCAGGCCGCGGCTCGGATCGAGGAGAATGCGCTGCGGGCGCACATCAGGTTTCTGGCCGATGATCTTCTCGAGGGCCGCGGGCCGGGATCGCGCGGCGGCCAGCTCGCGACCAGATACATTGCCTCGCAGTTCGAGGCGCTCGGGCTCGAACCGGCTTCCGCCGAGAGGACCTGGTTCCAGCAGGTTCAGATGTTCGGAACGCGGACCGATCCGTCGTCCGCTCTGACCGTCAAGTCATCGGGCGGTGATGCGGAGTTCCGATTCGGCGACGATTTCGTTGGCGGGACGGATCTCGAACAGGCCGAGATTCCAGTCAGCGGAGATATCGTCTTCGCCGGCTACGGCATCAGCGCTCCTGAACTCAAGTGGGACGATTACAAAGGGATGGACGTGACGGGCAAAATAGTCATGCTCATGGTCAACGAGCCTCCCGCGACCGAAGCCGAGCCCGGTCTGTTCGGCGGCAAGGCGCTGACCTACTACGGCCGATGGACATATAAATATGAAGAAGCGGCGCGGCGCGGAGCTGCCGGCGTCATTCTGATCCACACCGATCAGACCGCCGGTTACGGCTGGAGCGTCGTCAGGAATTCGTGGGGCGGCGAGAGGTTCGCGCTGATCCCGGACGGCCGGACGCCCGCGCTCAAACTCAAGTCGTGGGTGACCGACCAGGTCGCGGGAAAGATCGTCAGGATGGGCGGGCAGGATATCGACCAGCTCCGTCAGTCGGCGCAGACGCGGGACTTCAAGCCGATGACGATCGGAGCCAGGGTCGAGATGACTCTGCGGACGCAGTCCCAGCGCGTCACCTCACCGAACGTCGTCGGCGTGGTCCGCGGGACCGATCCGCAGTTGATGAACGAATACGTCATCTACTCCGGCCACTGGGACCACCTTGGAATCAGGCCCGACCAGCCGGGCGACAACATCTACAACGGAGCGGTCGACAACGCCACGGGAATCTCCGGCCTGATCGCAATAGCGCGGGCTTTCCAGTCTCTCAAGGTCAGGCCGCGACGGTCGATCCTCTTCATCGCCACGACCGCGGAGGAGCAGGGGCTGCTCGGCGCGGAATACTACGTTCGCAACCCGCTGGTTCCTCTGGCAAAAACACAGGCCGTCATCAACATCGATTCGATGAATACGATGGGACTGACGACCGACATCACTCCGCTCGGCGCCGACCGGTCGAGTCTGGGTCCGATCATCGAGGAGATCGCGAAAGAGAACAACCTGACGGTATCAGGCGATGCCCATCCCGAGCAGGGATACTTCTACCGTTCGGACCATTTCCCGTTCGCCAAGGCGGGGATCCCGGCCGTCAGCCTCGGCGGCGGCTCGAAGTTCGTCGGACATTCCGAGTCCTGGGTCGAGGATCAGGTGCGCGATTATCGCGAGCATCGCTATCACCAGCCGGCAGACGAGTACCGTCCGAACTGGGATTTCCGCGGGATGATCCAGCAGGCCAGGATCGCGTTCCTCTTCGGCCTTCGCATCAGCAATGCCGATGTTCAGCAGAAATGGAACAAAGGCGATGAATTCGAAGCCGCCAGGCTTAAAACGGTCGCCGAAATCAAATAACCCTCCATAGCTCGTCGACGCTCACGCTCCGATCAGGAGCGTGAGCGTAACTCACCGTACAATTCTCATTTATCCGATTTAATCGCTGTCCGGGAATAATTCCGATGAGGGTCTGCGTTATAGCGAATGTAACGTTCAACGACCGGTCAATGAATGCACGCGAAATGTATGTCGTCATCGGGCTCGATGATTCGAGCTCCGGCGAAAAATCTTTTTCAGTTCAGACATAAAAGGAGATTCAACGTAATGCATTCAGTGAAAATCGCCCGCTGCCTGATCCTCATCATTCCGGCATTCATCGCCCTTCTGGCGCCGATCTCAGGTCAGGCGCAGATCAATGACCTGCAGGATAATCTGCCGTCGGCGTCATCGGTGATGCAGGAGCGCGGTGAGAGGGGCTTTCAACTGGTCATATCGCAACCCGGATATTACTCGTTGCGGCGCGACATCAGGGTCCAGAACGGAGACGGGATCGTTATCAGCGCCTCGAACGTGACACTTGATCTGGGCGGTCACACCGTCACGACGCAGTCTCCGGGCACGGGACGCGGGATATTCGTCAGCGGCGCATCGAATGTGGCGATCAAGAACGGGAAGCTGACAGGATTTCAGACCAACGTGATGGTCCTCAACTCTGCGAACGTGACGGCTGAGCATCTGCAGATCAGCGGTCTGGGGCTGGCTCCGGCCGGCGGCCCGAGCGAAATCGGCATCCAGTTGCTCAACACGCGCAGCGCCCGCATCAATGACAACACGATCCATTCGGTCAACCTCGGCATCTTCGTCCGCGGCGGTCAGTCGACCGGCAATCGGATCTTCAAAAATATAGTGGTCGGCGGCGCGGTGGCGGGAAACAACCTGCTCGGGATCTGCTACAACCCTGCCCCCGGCGGAGCGGCTGATGATCCGGGGCCTTCGGGCGACAACATCTACAATAATCACATTGCGCGCTTCGGGTTCGCAGTCTCGATCAGCGCCGGCTCTCTTGGCAATATCTTTAACGAGAACACGTTCGCGTCATTCAACGGACCTTATCGCGATCCGCAGGCCTTCACGCAGGGCGGCGGGACGAACCTCGCCGATGGGAACCTTTCGACCATCATCCAGTAAATCCGGCATGAAGAAGCGCCCGTGATTCCTCGGGCGCTTCTTCGCTTTATTCCCGATCGGGTTCCAGAATCATGATCGGGATCCTGCGATCTCCCGCGCGCTGGCGGTAGAGCCTGAAGCCGAAGTAGAGCGAGTAGGCCATCTCCCAGTACTTTTCGCGTTCATCATCGCCCGCCTCGCGAGCGATGTACGAGCCCTGCCGGCCGTCGACGGCAACGGTCGCCCGCGGATCGGCCCGCAGGTTGAGGTACCACGCCGGATGATGCTTCTGACCCCAGTTGGAGGCGATCAGAATTATTCTCTCGCCATCCGCGAACGCGACCAGCGGGACCGTTCTGGGAAGGCCGGATTTCGCGCCCGTCGTCGTTACCGTCACCACGGGAATGCCGGCCAGGATCCCAGGCAGAGACAATCTGCCGCCGGAACCTTTCATCAGTCTGCGGTCGAGATAATGGAGCGTCCTCGAAAAGAAGGACGACCCCAGGCGTGAAGCCGGAATCTTCTGCAGGATTCTCTGCACACTGCTCGGATGGCTTTCGGGTATCATCTTTGGTTCACCTCCCGGATGAGACGAAGATAGTTTAATTCTCGCCGCATAGCCAGCCTGTCGCTCCTCACGCTCCGCCCTTATGTCTGGATATTCCGAATCGGATTCGGATAAAATAAAAAATCGATTCAGGTTATTGCGCAGCGATCGTGGGAATCGAAATCTTCAGAGCATTCTGTAAGTTTTTGAAAGAGTTCTGAATAGTTCAATGCCCGGTCAATCCAGATACATTTATGAATTCGGTCCGTTCCGGCTCGACCCTGACGAGCGGATGCTGATGCGCGGCGAGTCCGCGTTGTCGCTGACGCCAAAGGCCATGGACACGCTGCTCGTGCTGGTAGAGAACAGCCGCCATGTCGTCACCAAAGATGAGCTGATGAGCCGCGTCTGGCCGGACATCTTCGTCGAGGAAGGGAATCTGGCACAGCATATTTCGATGCTTCGCAAGGCGCTCGGCGAGACGGAGGACGGAGGTCAGTACATCGCGACGGTTCCGAAGAGAGGGTACAGGTTCGAGGTCCGGGTCTCGAAAGTCCGGGTTGAACCGTCGGAGATCAGCTTCCGAACCCAGCCACATCCGGAAGGCGCGGGCAGCCCGCGGGAATCCGATACGCACGCCGGGAATATCGATACTCAACTGATGACGATCTCGGGGCCGGTGGTCAGGCCGCCCGAGATCGGAGCCGGAACCCGCCTCGGTCGTTACGAGATCATCTCTCGACTCGGAATCGGAGGGATGGGCGAGGTCTATCTGGCGCACGATTCTCTGCTCGAACGAAAAGTGGCGCTCAAGCTGCTTTCGGAGCAGTTCACGGGCAATGCCTTGTGGCTGAAGCGCTTTCTGCGCGAAGCGAGAGCCGCCAGTTCGCTTAACCATCCGAACATCATCACGATCCACGAGGTCGGCAAGGCCGGCGCCATCCACTTCATCGCGATGGAGTACATCGAGGGCAATACCCTCCGGCGCAGCCTCAACGACGGAAGACTCTCGATTCCCCTGACGGTCAATGTCGCGATGCAGGTCGCCGGCGCTCTGGCTGCCGCTCACGAGGCGGGGATAATTCACCGCGATATCAAGCCTGAAAACGTCATGGTTCGCCCGGACGGTTACATCAAGGTGCTCGATTTCGGGCTGGCCAAGATCACCGACCAGGCCGACAGCCTGTCTATTTCAGGACTCTCGCATGTGACCACCGATCCCGGAATTGTGCTCGGGACGGTCAAATACATGTCTCCTGAACAGGCGCGCGGATTCGAGATCGATCAGCGGAGCGACATCTTCAGCCTTGGCGTGCTGGTCTTCGAGATGCTGACGGGAAAGACGCCTTTTCAGGGCGCGACGTCGAGCGATGTCATCGTCTCGATTCTCGAACGGGAGCCCGGGAAAGTTTCAGCCATCGTTCCGGAGATTCCGCTCGAACTCGAACGGATCCTCGGCAAAATGCTGAGGAAAGACCGCGAGCAGCGCTATCAGAGCGCCAGGGATCTGTACGTCGATCTGAGAGCCGTCCAGCAGGAGCTTGAGATCCGGTCCCGGCTTGGCGGGGCGTGGAAGATCATTCCGGATGATTCGGCCGGAGTCCGTTATCAGGAATCGGTCGATGCGCCGGTGCCCGAGGTGAATTACGCGCGCAGCGGCGAGGTGAACATCGCATATCAGGTGATCGGGGATGCGCCGCTCGATCTCGTCTTCGTCATGGGCTGGGTCTCGCATCTCGAATATTTCTGGAGCGAGCCCTCGTTTGCGAGGTTCCTGCGCCGGCTGGCCGGGTTTGCCAGGGTGATTCTCTTCGACAAGCGCGGGACGGGGCTTTCCGACAGCGTTCCGCTCGATCAGTTGCCGACGCTCGAGCAGCGGATGGACGATGTGCGGGCCGTGATGGATGCGGTTGGATCGAAGCGTGCGGTGCTCTGCGGCGTCTCGGAGGGCGGGCCGATGTGCAGCCTCTTCGCTGCAACCTATCCTGAAAAGACGATAGCTCTGGTTATGATCGGCAGTTACGCCCGCCGTCTGAGGGGAAAAGGTTATCCCTGGGGGCCGACAGAGGAGGAGCGCGAGAGGTTCTTCGACGAGATCCGTGAGCACTGGGGCGGTCCGGTCGGGCTCGAGGAGCGAGCTCCGAGCAAGATCGACGACAGGCAGTTCTCTGACTGGTGGTCGGCCTATCTGCGACACGGCGCAAGTCCCGGCGCCGCGCTCGCGCTGACCAGAATGAATACCGAGATCGATATCCGCCACGTCCTTCCCACCATTCGGGTGCC
>CALBSU010000247.1 GCA_937967285.1 uncultured Acidobacteriota bacterium | reverse complement strand
ACACCGGCCGACTTCATCGTCCGCTTGGCTTCGGACTTGTCGCCCATCATCCGCATCACTTCCGGCCCGGGACCGATGAAGGTGATGTTGCACTCCTTGCAGACCTCTGCGAAGTGCGGGTTTTCCGACAGGAACCCGTAACCGGGATGGATCGCGTCGACATTCGTGATCTCGGCCGCGGCGATAATCTGCGGGATATTGAGATAGCTCTGCGTGGACGGAGGCGGACCGATACAGACGGCTTCATCCGCGAACCTGACGTGCAGGGAATCGCGGTCGGCCTCTGAATGGACCGCCACGGTCTTGATTCCAAGTTCGCGGCAGGCCCAGATGATGCGACAGGCGATCTCGCCTCTGTTTGCGATCAGTATCTTCTTGAACATAGCTATGACTCATCGGCGGACCGGCCGACGTGTTCGACGGGACGAGAAATCTCGCTCACACTTTGAGGCCGAACAGCGGCTGGCCGTATTCGACGGGCTGGCCGTTTTCGACAAAGATTTTCGCGACCGTTCCGCTGGCGTCCGACTGGATCTCGTTCATCAGCTTCATCGCTTCGATGATGCAGAGAGTCTTTCCTGCTTCGACGAGATCACCGAGTTTGACGAACGAATCAGCGGTGGGCGACGGTGACCTGTAGAAGGTCCCGACGATCGGCGATGTGATGATGTGCAGAGCCTCTTCCGGGGCAGCAGTGACGGGCGCGGCGGCGGCCGGTGCGGGCCGCGGGATCTCCGGCTGGGCCACGGCGACCGGATGAACCGAGACCGCTTCAGTTACTTCGCGTGCACCGCCCTTCTTGAGGCGGAGCCTGAAGCTGCCCCGTTCCAGTTCGAATTCGTTGAACTGGTTTTCCGAAACGAGCTGGATCAGTTCCCTGATCTCGTTTAGCCCGATGTTCTCCACCGGATCGGTCTTCCTCGATGAAGATGCAGTCGATGAAGCTTTCGGTGCGGCTTTACTCTCGGTGTTCTTCATAGTTTTCTGAGCATCGCCCGGCGCGGGCCGTAACGGATGATAAATTTAAAGCCCCAACCGCGGCGACCTCGCACGGTTGAGGCTTACATTCAAAGAGTGCGCGAGGAAGGGGCTCTCAACGCTATCGTTTCCTATTCGGAATCCTTGACAGGCTTCTTGTCCTCGCTGCCGACGAACTCGATCAGGGCCATCTCGGCGCCGTCGCCCTTGCGGGGACCGAGCTTGTAGATGCGAGTGTAACCGCCCGGACGATCGGCGAAGCGTTCGGCCAGCGGGCCGACGATCTTCTGCAGCGCGGCGACGCCGGCGGTGCGCTCGGCGTTCTGATCGTGCTTCTTGCTGAAGGCGCCGGCGTTGCCCGGGAAGAATGATGCCGCGGCCTGACGCATGAGGTGAACCGCCTGGTCGTTGTTGCCGGCGGCGCGGGCGGCGCTGGCGCGGCGGCCGAGCGTGACTACGCGTTCGACGTACGGACGAAGCTCCTTGGCCTTGGGCAGCGTGGTGACGACCTTCTCGTGAAGAACGAGCGAGGTGCACAGATTACGCAGCAACGCCTTGCGGTGCGAGGACGTGCGGCCGAGCTTACGATGTGCAACAAGATGTCTCATGATTGAATCCCTGTACTCTCGAGCGTCCGGGAGCGTCCCGGTCCGCTGCTAATCCTGATCCGGACCCTTGACGATATTGCCGTTCTCGTCGAACTTCATCCCGAGACTGAGGCCCATCGTGGTCAGGATATCCTTGATTTCATTGAGCGATTTGCGACCGAAGTTCTTGGTCTTGAGCATTTCGGTCTCGGACTTCTGGACCAGGTCGCGAATCGTTTTGATATCGGAGTTCTTGAGGCAGTTATAGGACCGCACCGACAGTTCGAGTTCATCGACCGATTTGTCGAGATGCTCATTGGCCGGACCCGTCGACGGCTTGCTGGCGGAGACCGTCTCGGGCTGTTCCTGGATATCTTCCTCGAAGTTGATGAAGATCGCCATGTGATCCTTGATCAGTTTGGCGGCCAGGCCGATGGCGTGTTCCGGCGTGATGCTCCCGTTTGTCCAGACCTCGAGCAGCAGTTTGTCGTAATCGGTATCCTGCCCGAGTCGTGCCGCCTCGACGTGGAAGTTGACTTTCTTGATCGGCGAGTGGACCGAATCGACCGGGATGTACCCGACCGGCAGGTCGTCGTCGAAGTTGCGATCGGCGGGGATGTACCCGCGCCCCTTCTTGAGCCTGAGCTCGATATTGAGCGTGCCGCCCTCGCTGACGGTCGCGATGTGGACGTCGGGATCGAGCACCTCGACGTCATCGTCGACTTCGATGTCACCGGAGGTCATCACGCCGGGCTCGGTCCGCGAAATCCGCAGAGTCTTGACATCGCTGCCATGAAGCTTGAAGGGGATCTGCTTGAGGTTGAGAATGATGTCCGTCGCGTCCTCAACCACCCCGGGAATCGAAGAGAACTCGTGGAGAACACCTTCGATCCGAACTGCGGTGATCGCCGCGCCCTCGATCGACGAGAGCAGGGCGCGCCGGAGGCTGTTGCCGATCGTCGTGCCGAACCCCCTTTCGAAGGGCTGGGCGGAAAAACGCCCGTAACGATCGGTCATGTTTTCACATGACAGGCGCTTTGGCTTTTGGAATCCGGTCCACATGGTACCTTCCATTGATCTCCCGATAGTTACTGCCTGAAAAAATTATTACTTGCTGTACAACTCGACGATCAGCTGTTCGTTGATATTCTGGTCGATCTCGTCGCGACGCGGCTGGGCGATAACGCGCCCGACCAGCTTGTCGGCGTTGACGATCTCGAGCCAGGTCGGACGACCGCGGCCGCCGGAAGTCTGGAACGAGCTCTGAATATGAACGTTGCTGAGGCTCTTGTCGCGAACAGCAACTTCGTCGCCGATCCGGACCTGGAATGACGGGATATCGACCTTCCTGCCGTTGACGCTGACGTGGCCGTGGCGCACGAACTGACGCGCCTGGCGCCGCGACATGGCGAAGCCGAGGCGGAAGATGACGTTGTCCAGCCGCCGTTCGAGCAGCGCCAGCAGGTTCTCGCCGGTCACGCCCTTCTGCCGCGAGGCCTTCTCGAAGTAGTTGCGGAACTGCGTCTCGAGAAGATTGTAGATGCGCTTGACGCGCTGCTTCTCACGCAACTGTTCGCCGTAACCGATCGGCTTGCGACGCGCATTCGGACCGTGCTGGCCCGGCGGGTTGGGTCCCCGCTTCTCGATCGGGCAGGAGGGTTTGTAGCACTTCTCCCCCTTGAGGTAGAGCTTCATCCCCTCGCGCCGGCAAAGACGACACTGTTTGCCTCTATCTCTTGCCAAACTGATTCCTCCGTTAACCTGCTACTGCAATCCTGATGTTCTGCCGTCGACGCGCATTCCCGGCGGACGGCTGGTATGGAGCGCTGATCAGACGCGGCGCCGCTTCGGCGGCCGGCACCCGTTGTGCGGAATCGGGGTCACGTCGCGGATCAGCCGGACGTCGATTCCGGCCGACTGGATCGCGCGGATCGCCGACTCGCGGCCCGAACCCGGGCCCTTGACGCGAACCTCGACCGAGCGCATCCCGCTGTCGCGCGCCACGCCGGCAGCCTTGCTGGCGGCCTGCTGCGCCGCGAACGGCGTGCCCTTGCGCGAACCGCGGAAGCCCATCGCCCCGGAGGAGCACTGGGAAACCAGATTGCCCTCGAGATCGGTGATGCTGATCAGAGTGTTGTTGAAAGAGGCCTGAATGTGGACGATCCCCTGGGGAACGACCTTCTTCTCTTTCTTCTTGAAAACCTTCTTCTTGCCGGAAGTCTGTTGCTTTGCCATATCTGTCTTTCAGCGTTTGATCTTACTTCTTGCCAGGCGCCTTCTTCTTGGCGATCGTGGCGCGACGCGGTCCCTTGCGGGTGCGGGCATTGGTATGCGTGCGCTGCCCGCGAACGGGCAGGCCGCGGCGATGACGCAGACCGCGATAACATCCGATGTCCATCAGCCGCTTGATGTCGAGCTGGATCTGCTTGCGGAGATCTCCCTCGACCATGCCCTGCTGATCGACCAGCGATCGGATACGGTTGAGTTCATCCTCGCTCAGATCGCGGATCTTCTTGTGGACGTCGACCTGGGCCTGATTGAGAATGCTGGTCGCGCGCGAACGGCCGATGCCGTAAATGTAGGTCAGACCGATCTGGGCGCGCTTCTGTGGCGGTAAATCCACACCTGCTACACGAGCCATTCACTTCCTCCTGACTATCCTTGCCTCTGCTTATGCTTCGGATTCACACAGATGACGCGCACCACACCGTGGCGGTGTATGATCTTGCACTTGTCGCACATTTTCTTGACCGATGCTCTTACTTTCATAATTCAACTCTTCGTTAAAACGAGGGACAGGGAAGTTGCCGCCTACTTGAACCGGTACACGATGCGGCCCCGCGTCAGATCATACGGCGAAAGCTCGACCAGCACCTTGTCGCCCGGCAGGATCTTGATGAAGTTCTTGCGCATCTTGCCCGAGATATGCGCCAGCACCTGATGCTTGTTATCGAGTTCAACCTTGAACATCGCATTGGGCAGCGTTTCGAGCACCGTCGCCTGAACTTCTATGGCATCTTCTTTTGACATACCCTCTCTAGTAAATAATTGAAAACCAGCTAAATAGCGAAACTGACATTATAACTGCAAATCGCCATTTTGCAAGTCCGAAGAAAACAAAAAGCCAGCAAATATCATGCCTCAGAGAGCGATCTCACCGTTCTCGAGGGAGGTCAGGACTAAAGGTCCGTTGGAAGTCACCGCGATCGTGTGTTCGAAGTGCGATGATGCCTTGCCGTCCTTCGTCTTGACGGTCCAGCCGTCGGCGAGGATATTGACCTCCCAGGTGCCGAGGTTGACCATCGGTTCGACGGCTAGAACCCAGCCTTCCTTGAGTTTCGGTCCGGTCCCGGGTCTTCCGTAGTTGGGGACCTGGGGATCCTCGTGCATGCGCTGACCGATTCCGTGGCCGCAGAATTCGCGGACGACGGAGTAGCCGCGTTCCTCGACGTACTCCTGGACGGCGTAGGAGACATCGTAGAGCCTGTTGCCGGCGACCATCTTCTCGATCGCCTTGAAGAGCGAGTCGCGGGTGGCGTTCATGAGGTTTTCGACCTCGGGATCGATGCGTCCGACTGGGACGCTGATGGCGGCGTCTCCGACGTAACCGTCGAGAGTGGCGCCGCAGTCGATCTTGATGAGGTCCCCTTCGCGCAGTTTGCGGTCGGAGGGGATGCCGTGAACGACCTCGTCATTGACCGAGGAGCAGATCGACGCCGGAAATCCGCGATAGCCCTTGAAGGTCGGGTAAGCGCCCGCCTGGCGGATCTTGTTCTCGGCGTAGGCGTCGAGTTCACGCGTGGTGATGCCGGGTTCGACCATGCGCCTCAGATCGCGGAGCGTTTCGGCTACGATCTGGCCGGCCCTCCGCATCTTCTGTATCTCGCTCTCTGACTTCCGAATTACCATCCTTCAAAAATACCCGCTAAGATACCCGTTGACACCGTCGGCTCACCTGGCGCGCGCATTCAAGCTGTCGATGACGCTGCGCAGTTTCTCGAAGACTTCGGTCACGGGCTGGTGCCCGTCGACCTCGACCAGGCGGCCGTTCTGTCCGTAGTAGTCGATCAGGGGCGCGGTGGCTTTCTGATATTCGGTCAGCCGGCGCCTGACTGTCTCGGCGGTATCGTCGGCGCGCTGTCCCAGTGGCGCGCCATCCTTGTCACAGATCCCGTCCGTTTTCGGCGGACGCGAGTAGATATTGTAGATCTCGCCGCAGGCGGTGCAGGTTCGGCGTCCGGTGAGGCGTCGCATGAGCGAATCCTCGGGGACCATGACACGGACCAGCAGGACCTCTTTCTTCTGCCAGGCGGCCATCTCTTCGAGCTGATGGGCCTGATTGACCGTTCGCGGATAACCGTCGAGGATATATCCGTTCTGGCAATCCGGGCGTGAAGTCCTCTTTTCAATCAGATCGGCGAGGACATCGTCGCTGACGAGCCTGCCTGAAGCCATGATCTGCCTGAGTTCCCGTCCCTCGGGCGTATCTTCCTGAGCCATTTCGCGCAGGATGTCCCCGGTCGAGATCTGCGGATATCCATATGTTTCAGACAACAGGCGCGCCTGGGTTCCTTTCCCGGCTCCCGGCGCTCCTATCATGACTATGATCTTCGACATGGATGAATCAGCAATCGCGAGATCGACCGCGATCCCGCCTCAGGCGGTTGCCCTTCTTCCGCGGAGCCTTCCACCGCGCGCGCCGAGGAACCCGTCATAATGGCGCATTACCAGCTGCGCCTCGATCTGACTGATGGTATCCATGGCCACGCCTACGACGATCAGGAGGCTGGTGCCGCCGAAATAGAACGAAACTCCGAGACCGGTCGGAATCCAGCTCAGGCCGGGAACATTCTGAACCAGATTGTAGAGCGGCTCTCCGATAAACGGCAGATACTGCAGTTTGAAACCCGAGATCATCAGCTGCGGGATCAGGCAGACGACGACAAGATAGAGGGCGCCGACCGTGGTCAATCTGACGAGGATCGAGTTCAGGTAGTCCGCCGTGCGCTTGCCGGGCCTGATGCCGGGAACGAACGCCCCCTGCTTGCGAAGGTTTTCAGCCACCTCATCGGTGTTGAAGACGATCGAAACATAGAAGAAGGCGAAGATGATGATCATCGCGATAAAGAGCAGTTCGTAGACCGGGTGTCC
>CALBSU010000246.1 GCA_937967285.1 uncultured Acidobacteriota bacterium | reverse complement strand
GTCCGGCGCTCGAGATGGTGTAGTAGCCCTCGTTGCGCTTCTTCAGCTCGCGCGCCGCGACGTCGAGCAGGCGGCTCGTGACCTGATCCTCGAAGATTTCGATTGCCTGTCCGGCGGTCAGCGATGTTTTGTCTCCGATCGGATCGTCGGGATTCAAGCGCCTGTTGGCAGGCTCGGCGCTCCTCAGGTAATCGAAGAATCTGCCCTGAACTATATCGACTCTGGTGATTGTTGTGGACATATCTCTCTTTAAGTAGAAAGTAGAAAGTAGAAAGTAAAAAGTAGAAAGAATTGAGATATACCCGTTATTTTATTAAGCGACCTTCTGCCTTTCTACTTTCTACTTTTTACTTTCTACTGACTGATCAGATTGGCGAATAAACGATACGCCCCTTCGACTCCCGCCGGAAGCTGGCGGTAGAACGCATAGGCCGCATATGTGAATGTCCCTTTGCCGTAACGGGCTATGAGCAGGCCTCCCTTTTGAGGCGCTTGTCCCCGGTCGTTGCATTCCAGCAGCGGCTGGTAGCGGTTGTCCCATTCGGCCAGCCATTTCGATCCGCGCTCCTCGACCCAGTGGTCGAAATCCGCCGCAGTGATCCGGTTCGGTCCGTTGAAGACGGGATGCGACGGATCGAGGATCGTCACCTTCGATTCCTCCTCGGAGACCTCCTCAGGATTGCGACCCATCTTGTAGGGGTACGGTCCGTATGCCGCGTCGTCGAACTCCGGCGTCTGGTACTGCCAGATCAGGTTGCCGCCACGCTCGACGTATTCGAGCAGTCTGCGGTTGTAAGTTTTCAGATCCGGCCTGACGGCGGATGCGCGGATGCCGATGACGATCGCGTCGTACTGATCGAGCCTGCCGTCAGCCAGCTCCTGCGGACCGAGCATCGTGACCTTGACTCCGATCTGTTCGAGCGCAGATGGGACCTCGTCGCCGACGCCCATGACGTAGCCGACTTTCAGACCGGCGCGAACTTTGACATCGACGCCGCGGATCTCCATCGCGGCCGGGCGCCAGAGGTGTCGAGGTTCCAGATCGGGATGCGCGATGACCTGATAGCCTTCGCTGTAACTGCGCCCGTCGATCTCCGCGATCGCCTGGATTCTGTAATCCCTGTTCTTCTGAACGGACGGAACCGTCACCTGAAAGCTGAAGCTCGCCGCTTCGCCTTCGTTCGAGAAACTGAAAGCGTGGTTTTCGGGTTGCGACCTCCAGCCCTCGGGCAGCTTCAGGCGCAGACTGCCTTGAGACCTGACGTTGCTCGACAGGTTGACCGTGACCTTGTATCCGGTATCTCTCGCATCTAGAGCGACGACGCCCACGCGAGGCGTAAGCGACAGGTTGATCGCCGGAGCGATCGTCAGCAGGCGGCGCTGCTCGCCGAGCGGCGCGACATTGTATGAAGTCTGCGCGGGCTGCGCGATTTCGAACATGACGCCGTCTACCTGGTACTTGAGCACTCCGGTCAGGACCGGAGGCGGGAAGGGGAGTCCGGCATAACGCGGATCGTCATATCGGTATTTGTGATCGCGGATCTCGCTCGCGCGCGACCAGTGTGGGCGGGAATATTTCGCGTCATCGGCCACGCGGACCTTGAATCGGCTGGTCAGAGGCTGGTTGTATGCCAGTGAGCCGCCGCTTCCCGAGATGCTGTCGATGGTTGAGAAGGCTCCGTCCGCCCCGTGCAGTGCGGGCGGAGAGGAGAGCGAGATCTCTATGCGGCTGCGATTGACGGCTTTCAGCGTCAGCGTGAACTCCTGACCCGGCACGGCGACATTGAATGTCTGTCGCGGCGCCATCATCGGTCCCGCAGCCGGACTGTCGGGATCGACCAGCGTTTCGAGGTGGAGCCCGAGCGCGAGGTTCATCGCGCGGTTGAATTCGCGCTCCTTGTTCCCGAGCAGGAAGAGCAGGTGGTCGCGGTTCGAGGCATCTATGTTTGAAGCCTTCACCCGGTCGATCAGAGTGCGCAGAATCCGCATTCCTGCGGCCAGATCGGGCGCGACGGTCCACGGAGTCCGGGCGTCGAATTTCGCGATTGCCGATTCGATCCGTTCGCTGATCGCGCGCAGCTCAGACGAGATGTCCGGCCGGCTCTCGGTAAAGCGCGCCAGTCCTGTGATCGTCGTATCGATTCCGTCGAAGATCCCGGCATCGGCTCCCGCCGGTTCGAGCAATCGAAGCGATGTCGCAGCGGCGCCCGGCGACGGCCTGCCTCGCCCCATCGACTGCGAACGATGCAGGCTGTAACCCTCCATCGCGATCTCGCGATACGATCGGCCGAGCAGCGGTGCGTAATCGCCGAC
>CALBSU010000245.1 GCA_937967285.1 uncultured Acidobacteriota bacterium | reverse complement strand
TCGACCAGCAGCGCCGGGCGGAAGTCCCCGGACTCGACGACAAATGTGATTACATTCATCCCGGGATTGAGCCCGTTGAGGACGAACTGCGTCAAACTCGTCGGATCGCTGTGCGGGAAGTACTTTGTTGGGTCGTCGTTCACCTGAATATATGCCGACTTGCCCGCGGCACTGTATCTGCCGGCAAGCTGGACGGATTGACTTTCGCACCCTCCCAGATTGAGCTTGATTTTGTAGCGATATGTATCGATTCCGCTCTGGAAGGGCGCTATCCAGCCCGCATTCGGCAGCGTCGCCCAGCCGCTTACAGGCGCGATAACCTTCGGGAGGCTGATCTGATCGACTGAATCGGTGACCGGATAATGGCCGTCGAACTGGTTTACGTTCAATAGTTTATTATCGTTGTCGACGCCTGTGTTGAAGAGTCGTTTCTGCGCCTTCAGATCGACCAGCGGGCACTGGATGACGATCGTGTAAGCTCTGCTTCCCTTGCAGCCTTTGGCGTCGGTCGCGGTGACGATGAAGGTATATGTTCCCGGCGAAGCCGGAGTCCCGGACAGTACGCCGCCTGATGTCAGCGTCAGCCCCGGAGGGATATTCCCCGTCAGGCTGAAGGTGTAAGGGCTCATCCCTCCTGCCGCCGTGAAGTTCGTCGTTGGATATGGTGTGTTGACCGATCCCGCCGGCAACGACTCCGGCGCGATCGTGATTTCAGGGCAGCAGCAACGGATGCAGGCTTCCGTGATCTCCACCAGCAGTCCTGTTACTCCGCTGTCGTTTTTGACGACGAAAGTCAGCGTGTTCTGACCAGCCTGCAGGCCGCTTGTGATCTCGAAATCGACAAACTGCCTGAATCCGGTCGACGAGACTGTGGGGAAGAGCTGTGTCTGATCATTGTTGACAAGAATGTAGGCGCTGTTATCAGCGGCATACTTGCCTTTGATCGACAACCCGGTTGAATTACAGGCGGGAAGGTTGATGTTTATCGAATATTTGAAGGTCTGGTTGGTATTCTGCCCCGATCCCTGCGCCGGGCCGATCCAGGCTGCGTTGGGGCTTGTCACCCAGGCGGGATTGGGCGTCAGAACGACGGGCGTGGTCGTAGAGCCGTTCTGCAGCGTCAGAGCGTAGTCCTGATCCTGCGATCCGACCGGTATCAGTGTGCCGTTGTCATTGACTCCGGTGCTGAGAGCCTTGTTTGCCGTCAGATCAGTCTTCGGACACTTGCATTTTCCGGCGCTGCCGGCGCTGAAGATGCTGTTGATCTCGGATTCAGTCAGCGCAACGTTGAATATCTCGATCTCGTCGAGCTGAATTTCGATCCCGCCTCCGATGGTCAGGTTTTTCTTGTTGCCGATATCGCCATAGGTAATAGAGTAGAAGGATCTGTCAGCAGCCAGAACTCCATCGACATAAAACTTCACGGGCGTTCCGGTCTGTGTTCGCTCGACGGTTACCGCCAGATGTCTCCAGGTGTTGGATGGCGTCAGCTTGGGACCCTGAACAAGACCCAACTGCACTCCGTCGCCGATGATCAGTTGCAGGTATCCCACGTAATCGATCGACAGCGAGTATCCGGATTTGGCCGCGAAATCCACCTTATCGACGATCACCTGACCATAAATGCTATTCGGCGGCCCGAAGTTGAATGCCTTGACCCAGGCGTCGATGGTCAGCGCATTGTTGCCGATGTCCAGTGAATTGCTGTCGGGGACATCGATATACCCGCCGTTGAACTGCAACGCTCCTTTGACCTGTCCTGAGTTGGGATAATGAATGATCGACGCGGCATTGGGTTTGACGGGGATTCCGGGATTGCTGCCGGCGATATCCTGAATAGCCGTCGCGTCGGCGAGTTCATCCAGCGGCCACCAGGCAACCATGTTGGATAAGCGCGGCGGGTCGACGCAGGGGCAGTTGCCGCTGACACTCAATATCGCGGTCGCGCTCGTGACATCGGGCTGATCGCGTTCGCCCGCTACAGTTCCGGGCAGAGTCGTCGACCGCGTGATCTTCGCCTGATTCGGGAATCGCCCGCAGGCTTTGACTGTAACCTTGAAGACCAGCGTCACGCTCTCGCCCGGCTTGATCGATACTGCCGCGCCGGCAGAATATGAGACATTCTGCCCGTTGAGGCTGAAAGTGAATCCGGAGGGAGTCGTAACCGGAGCGATCCCGCTGAAAGCCGTACCCAGCAGATCCTCGATCACGACATCGAATGCGTCCGATGTCCCGTTGTTGGTGACGGTCAGTCTGACCTCGACCGGGTCTCCGGCCGCCGCCGTCGTCGGGACGAACTCTTTTTTGATATCG
>CALBSU010000244.1 GCA_937967285.1 uncultured Acidobacteriota bacterium | reverse complement strand
TCGACCCGCGAGCCGTCAGGATCATCGACGTCAAATGCCCGGGGAGCGGCGAATCCGAACGCAACTACTGGCCCAACCTCGAGGACCTGCGCCCGCACGATGAGATAAAGTTCGTCATCGCCGATCGCGCAGACTTCGACTATTCAATCGAAGTCATCCGGCGTTACGGGCTCGACCGGCGAGAACCGCTGCCGCTCCTCTCCCCCGTATGGGGCGCCGTCGACCTCCGCGAATTCGCCGACTGGATCGTCAAATCCGGTATCCGCGCCAGAATGCAGCTCCAGTTGCATAAATATATCTGGGGACCGGAAGCGACCGGGGTCTGAGCATGAGTAGAAAGTAAAAAGTAGAAAGTAGAAAGTAGTTCTGCACCCTGGTGATAAGGCTTTCCGAAACCATAACGATTCGGATTTCGACCAATTGATGTTACAGCATAGATTGATCTCATTTAACAATCTTTGCCACCTTTGCGGTCTTTGCGATGATCCGTCTCTGCGTGCTTTATGATTGATTTTTCCATTTGGGGCGGTAGTAGAAAGTAAAAAGGTGAAGCCGGAGGAGTGCGTATGGGCGAGACGAATCAGGAAGGATCCGGGATCGACAAAGCGGTCGTCCTGACCAGCGGGGGCATGGACAGTTGCGTGACCCTGGCGATAGCCGAAAAAGAATGTTCTGAGACAGCGGTCCTCCACGTCAGTTACGGGCAGCGCACCGAGGCTCGTGAACTGCAGGCCTTCAACGATATCGCCGACCATTACGGCATCGAGCGCAGGCTTTCGACAGACATCCGGCATCTGGCGATGATCGGCGGCTCGTCCCTGACCGACCGAAGAATCGAGGTCAGCCCGGCCGATCTCGACTCGACCGAGATCCCGACATCCTATGTTCCGTTCCGCAACGCCCATCTGCTGTCGATCGCCGTCAGTTGGGCGGAGGTGATCGGTTTCAACCGGATCTACATCGGCGCCGTCGAGGAGGACAGCTCAGGGTATCCGGACTGCCGCCCGGAGTTCTATCAGGTCTTCAATCGACTGATCGAGGTCGGAACACGACCGGACACGGTTATAAAAATCGTCACGCCGGTGATCGGGCTCAAAAAAGGCGAGATCATTCGCCGCGGCGCCGAACTCGGCGCCCCGCTCCACCTGACCTGGTCCTGCTATCAGGCGACGGACCTCGCCTGCGGACGCTGCGACAGTTGCGCCCTCAGACTGAGAGGCTTCGAGCAGGCCGGAATGCGCGACCCGATACCATACAGAAACGGTGACTGAAGTGCCATTTTCAGCGTCCTGATGATTGAATTATGCGAGTCTCAAAGATAAAATCAGAGAGTCATAATTTCAGTTAAGTAAACGCAAGTAAACGCATGGATTCTGTTATTCAACCTGAAGAGCCAGAACGCGCCCGAAGGCAAATCCCGGGGGCCGGAATCTGAAGACATCATGCAACCAATTTGCCGGGCGCGCATCTGAGATCCGGTTCGGCGCTTCTAAATTTCGGTTGAAAAAAGATCAACTGGTTATTGCAGATACGGAGGACCAATAATGAAGATCAAGAATTTTCTGGCGACACTGTCGGGAATGGCGCTGCTCGTGCTGGTCACGGTGACGGCGTCCGCTCAGGTCGGCAGGATCGAAGGCACTGTAGTCAAGGCCGGAAGCGGCGAACCGATCGTGGGAGCCGAGGTCCGGATCGAACGAACCGACATCAAAGGCTCGTATCCGGTCAAGACCGATAAGAAAGGCGTCTTTCTCCACGCCGGTGTTCCTTATGTCGGAACCTATACGCTGATCGTCTCTGCTCCGGAATGCGCGCCGTACTTTCTGACCGGCGTCCGCCCGACCGGAGATCAGATCAAGGTCGAACTGCAGGCCGGCGACGGCCGCAAGCTGACCCTCGACGACGTCAAGCGGATGCAGTCGGCGGCCCCGGCGGGCCCGCAGAAACAGATGTCCGCCGAAGAGATCAAGGCTCAGCAGGCCGAATACGAAAAGAAGAAAGCCGAAATCGAGAAACAGAAAGCCGACTTCGAGGGCATGAAGAAGTTCTTCGAGCAGGGCCAGCAACTGGCGAGCGCCAAGGACTACCCCGGCGCGATCAGCGCCTACACCGAAGCCGCAAGGCTCGATCCCGAGCAGCAGGCGATCTGGGGCAACCTTGCACTGGCCCACTACAATCGCGGAGTGACCTACCTCAACGAGAGTCTCAAGGACACCTCGAAGCGCGATTCGGCCAAGCAGGATTTCAATGACTCGATCGTCGCCATCGAAAAGGCTATCGCCCTCAACGATGCGGTGCTCAACGATCCGGCCAAAGGCGCCGCGGCCAAGAAGAGCAAGAGCCAGTATCTCAAGATCAAGGGCGATGCCGAATCGCTGCTGGCCAAACGCCTCGGCGTGATGGATGCCGCTCCGAAGGCCGTCAAGTCCTACAAGGAAGCCGCGTCTATGACCGATAACGCCGACGAAAAGAAGAGCTTCGAGCTGAAGGCGGCCGAGACCTTATTCGAAGCCGGTATGGCCGAAGAGGCAGTGACCGCTTATCAGGGCATCCTGACCAATGACGCCGGTAACATCGAAGCCCTCTACAAACTCGGCCTGGCCTATGCCAGCGTCGCCAAATTCCAGGAGTCGGCTGATACGCTGCAGAAGTTCATCGACAACGCGCCGGATAACGACCCGAGACTCGCCGAGGTTAAGGCCGTGATCAAGGACCTGGTTGTCGGAAACAATCTCAAACAGCCTTCGTCGGACGGTAAGAAACGCGCTCCCGCCAAAAGGAAGCCGTAACGTTCTTCGGATCTTGCTGAAGGAGGAAAGGGAGCCGTTCGGCTCCCTTTCCTTTTATTAATCAAAAATTCGACAGGATTAACAGGATTTGTCAGGATTTACAGGATCGATTCAGGGTCATGATGTGGCCTTTTGCCCCGAAATCTCCATTATCAGACCGCTTGACCGACCGCCCCCAGGCTTAGAATAAACCTAGACGATTCAACAAGTTGCAACCGCAGCCTGGCCGCCATAACCAGACACCCAGCTAATATTATTGTCAAATCGCGCCGTTTTTTTGCTATAATCCGGTTGTTCAAATCACCGGCATCCGGCAACTATTGAATCGGATGTAACGCGCATGCCCCGACAAAACCAGAAGTGAGTTCATGAACAACGGAATCGGACAAGACAAGGCGAAGTCCGCTTCGAAGCGCCGTGAATATCTGTCATACATGACGGCAGCTGGCGCCTGTCTGCTTGCGTTGGGCATCCTGATCGGAGTTGCGCTCGATCGCGGCTGGCCGAAAGCCCGCGCCGTCGAGGTCACCTCTGAACTCTCCTCTGCATTCGTCGAGGTCGCGCGTCAGGTCGAACCCTCCGTCGTCAACGTCTCGACTGTAACCAGACTCAAGACCAGAAACAACGATACCGGCGAATTTCCGGTCACCGGTCCGCGTCTGGATTCGATCCCGCTAGGTGGAGTCGATCCCGTCAGACGGGGCAACGGCTCGGGCGTGATTGTCGATTCAGCCGGATATATCCTGACGAATCACCACGTGATATTCGGCGCCGACAGGATCAAGGTCAATCTTTTTGACGGTACAGAACTTCCGGCCGTCGTTGTCGGATACGATCGGGAAACGGATCTGGCAGTCGTCAAGGTCGATTCGCGGAAGCCGCTGCCGACGGCAAGGTTCGGAGATTCCGACCGGATCCGCGTCGGCGACTGGGTGCTGGCGATCGGCTCTCCGTTCGGATTCGATCAGACCGTCACCGCCGGCATCATCAGTTCGCGTGACAGGGATTCGACGGATCTCTACAAACGCGCCGGCTTTCAGTATTTCCTCCAGACCGACGCGGCGATCAATCGCGGCAACTCGGGCGGACCGCTGATCAATCTCTCCGGAGAAGTGATCGGGATCAACACCGCCATCGCCACCTCGACCGGCGACTATAACGGCATCAGTTTCGCGCTCCCCGCTTCAGAGGCAATCAACGTCTACCGGCAACTGGTCAAACAGGGACGTGTCATCAGAGGTTTTCTCGGCGCACTGACCGAAAGAGTGACGCCTCAGATAGCAGCCGTCTACGGTATCCCCGCGGCTCGCGGCGCCATCGTCAGTAATGTCGACGAGACGATGGAGGTAGAAGGAAACATAGTCGTCAGTCCGGCGGCAAAAGCCGGTCTTAAGCCGAGCGACATCATCGTCAAATATCGCGGGACAGAGATCAGAAACGACGAGGATCTGGTCAGACGGGTCGCATCAACTCCGGTCGGAACGACTGCCGATCTGACGGTCATCCGCGATGGCAGGGAGATTCAGCTCAACGTCGCGATCGGCCGGCGACCCGATCGCGATCCGGTCAATCGAGCCGGACAGCCCGTCGCAGTCTCCGATACAAGATCCAGACAGAATATCGGCATCAGTTTTCAGGCCGTCACCCCGGCCAGAAACGCCGATGACGATGCCCCTCTGGTCAGGGGCGTCCGTGTGGTTCGCGTCGATCCGGGCAGCATCGCCGACGACGCCGGCCTTAAAGTCAATGATATCATCGAGTTCGTGAATCGGACCCGGATCGTCGACAACGAGGACTTCAAATCCGCGCTCGGCAGGCTCGGTCCCGGCGATCCGGTCGTTCTCCAGATTTTCCGGGAAAGACTTGCCCCGGTGCCCAGAATT
>CALBSU010000243.1 GCA_937967285.1 uncultured Acidobacteriota bacterium | reverse complement strand
TCGGCGATCTTTTCGGCGGAGGTCTGGATCGTCTCAGGAGGGCGCGAGTAACCTGAACAGAGGCTGAAGATTGCGACTATTAATAATGATGCGGATTTCATTGCAGACATTTAGTGCAGAGGAACCAAAGCTGTTTAAACGCAGACGTGCAGAGATTAATATTGTGAATATTTAAATCCGGAGCCTCGTCCGATGGGCACATAACGTGCATTGCCAGGCTCAAAAAATCTCTGCCCCCTCTGCGTCTCTGCGTTAAAGGATATGAAGTCGAATTTTCAATTTACGGTATAGCCGCTGAGGTCGCAAGGCTGTGTATCGAACCCGTAGAGGGGTACAATCCATATTTCACGGAACCATCCATAACGAATTATCGTTAAAAACTGATCAGATTGCAGTTAGGCATAGAGTAACGCATGGAGTATCGCATGGAGAACCGCCTTCAGGCGGGTTTCACTGTACTGAAAGAGCCCGCCTGAAGGCGATACTCCATGCGGTATTCCATACAAAAAAGGACAAATATGAGAACTTCCTGCCAGTTCCTGATCTTTTCACTACTTTTGATTGCAATGACCGGAGTCGCCGCTGCGCAGAGCGGCCAGGCGACGCTGTTTCAGAAGCCGGCCGTCAACCAGACTCACGTCGTCTTCAGTTATGCCGGGGATCTGTGGATCGTTTCTCGCGAGGGGGGCGAAGCCCGGCTGCTGACGACCGGTATCGGAGTCGAGACCGATCCGATCTTCTCACCTGACGGGACGACGATCGCCTTCACGGGCAGCTATGACGGCAATACCGATGTCTACATCGTCCCGATGAAGGGCGGGGTGCCGAAGAGGCTGACCTTCCACCCGTCAACCGACGTGGTCGCGGGCTGGACGAATGACGGCAGGCAGGTCATGTTCGCATCGTCGCGCAACAGCTATTCATCCTTCCCGCAACTCTTCACGATCGGCACGGACGGGGGATTCCCGACTCAGATTCCTCTGCCGATGGCGGAGCGCGGCTCCTTCTCGCCGGACGGAACCCATATCGCCTATGAGCCGCTGACCCAGTGGCAGCCGGAATGGAAGCGTTATCGCGGCGGGCAGACCGACAAGATCTGGCTGGCCCGGCTGTCGGACTCGAAGGTCGAGGCGCTCCCGCGCGATAACTCGACCGACCGCTATCCGATGTGGGTCGGCGACGCCGTCTACTTCCTTTCTGATCGTGACGGGATGATGTCGCTCTATTCGTATGACACCAGAAGCAAAAAGGTCGCGCGGCTGGTCAACAACACCGATCTCGACATCAAGTCGGCCTCGGCGTGGAAGGGCGGGCAGGGAAGCAACCCCGTCATCGCCTACGAGAAGTTCGGGACGATCTTCCTGTTCGACGTGAAATCAGGAAAGTCGCAGCAGGTCAACATCCGGCTGGCGGCGGATCTGGTCAACATCCGTCCGCGATTCGAGAAGGTCGGCGCGCGCATCTCGAACGCCGCGATATCGCCAACCGGCGCGCGAGCGGTCTTCGAGGCCCGCGGAGAGATCATCACCGTGCCGGCAGAGAAGGGCGATCCGCGCAACCTGACCAACTCACCGGGAGTCATGGAGCGCGATCCGTCATGGTCGCCGGACGGCAAGTGGATCGCGTACTTCAGCGACGAATCCGGCGAGTACGCGCTGCACATCACCGATCAGAAGGGCGAAACGCCAGTCAAAAAGATCTCGCTCCCGCCGACCTTCTACTACACTCCGACCTGGTCTCCCGACAGCAAAAAGATCGCTTTCTACGACAAGAAGCTGCAGCTCTGGTATCTCGAGGTCGAGAAGGGAACGCCGGTCAGGATCGACCGCAATCCTGACGGTATTAATAATGATGTCATGGTTCCCGTCTGGTCTCCCGACAGCCGGTGGATCTCCTACACCCGACAGCTCGACAATTACCTGCGCGGGATCTTCGTCTACTCGCTCGAGACGGCCAAATCGCACCAGTTGACCGACGGGCTGAGCGACGCCCGCCATCCGGCCTTCGACGCGAGCGGGAAGTATCTCTACTTCACCGCAAGCACCAATCTCGGCCCGGCCTTCAGCTTTGCCGAGATGTCGACCTTCCCGTTCCAGTCTTCGCGAAACGTCTACGCGATCGTGCTGCGCAACGATCAGCCGTCGCCGCTGGCGCCCGAAAGCGATGAGGAGAAGGTGAAGGAGGAGAAGAAGGAAGAGGCCAAGCCTGCCGACAAACCGGCTGACAAACCTGCCGACAAACCGGCCGCCGACGCCGCTGCGAAACCTCCGGCGAAGAAGGAGCCGGAACCGGTCAGGATCGATCTCGAAGGCATCGACCAGCGGATCATCGCGCTTCCGATCCCGTCGCTCAACTTTCTGGCGCTGAGGGCAGGCAAGGCGAACATCCTCTACATCATCGAGGCGCCTCCGTCGGGCCCCGGCGGACCGTCCGGCCCTCCGGGACTGGTTCTTCACAAGTACGACCTCGAAAAGCGGAAGCTCGACAAGGCGATGGATGGAATCGCGGGATTCGAGGTTTCGGCCAACGGCGAAAAGGCGCTCATCCGTCGCGGCCCCGGCTGGATGATCGTGGCGACCGCCACGCTCGGCGCGCCGGCCGGTCCCGGCGGCCCTCCGGGCGCGCAGATGCTCAAGACCTCCGAGATGGAGGTCCGCATCGATCCGAAGATCGAATGGCGGCAGATGTACAACGAAGTCTGGCGCGGCGAGCGCGATTTCTTCTACGACACGAACGCTCACGGCCTGAACATC
The DNA here is from genome assembly GCA_937967285.1 of uncultured Acidobacteriota bacterium. Taxonomy (GTDB): domain Bacteria; phylum Acidobacteriota; class Blastocatellia; order RBC074; family RBC074; genus JADJXM01. The sequence continues at coordinate 1,920 of CALBSU010000243.1, read as the reverse complement.
GAGGAGGCGAAGAAGAAGTACGCGCCGTACCTCGAAGCCGTCGCTCACCGCAACGATCTGAACTATCTCTTCACCGACATGCTCAACCAGTTGACGGTCGGCCACATGTTCATCTTCGGCGGAGACATCCCGAATCCGAAGTTCGTGCCGGGCGGGCTGCTCGGCTGCGATTATTCGATAGAGAACGGGCGCTATCGTTTCTCGCGGATCTACAATGGAGAGAACTGGAATCCGAACCTGCGCGCGCCGCTGACTCAGCCGGGCGTCAACGTCAAGGCCGGCGATTACCTGCTGGCGGTCAACGGCAGGGATCTGCGTTCGACCGACAACGTCTTTCAGTTCTTCGAGAGCACGGCCAACAAGCAGGTCGTCATCAAAGTCGGACCGAATGCCGACGGGCGCGACGCACGCGATGTGACGGTGGTCCCGATCGCCTCGGAGGGCGGCCTGCGCAACCGTCACTGGATCGAGGAGAATCGACGCAAGGTCGACCAGTTGAGCGGCGGCCGGCTGGCCTACGTCTACGTTCCGGACACCAGCGGCGGCGGCTACACCAGCTTCAACCGCTACTTCTTCTCGCAGACTCAGAAGCAGGGAGCTGTGATCGACGAGCGGTTCAACAGCGGCGGCGCTCTGGCCGACTACATCGTCGAATATCTCTCGCGTCCGCTGCTCAACTACATCCATTTCCGCGAAGGGCGCGACATCCCGACGCCGCTCGGAGCGATCTACGGTCCGAAGGCGATGATCATCAACGAGCTGGCCGGCAGCGGAGGCGACGCTCTGCCGTGGTATTTCCGCAAGATGAAGATCGGGCCGCTGATCGGCAAGCGGACGTGGGGCGGACTGATCGCGTCATTCCGTCCGCCGGCGCTGATGGACGGCGGAGGCGTGACGGCGCCTGACGCTGCGATCTACGGGCTCAACGGCCAGTGGGAGGTCGAGAACGTCGGCGTCGGTCCGGACATCGACATCGAGCTCGACCCGGCGATGTGGCGGCAGGGGCGCGATCCTCAGCTCGAGAAGGCTGTCGAATGGCTGCTCGAGGAGCTGAAGAAGAATCCCGCGCCGAAGCACCAGCGTCCGGCATTTCCCGATTATCACAACGGACGCGCATCGGATAAGTGAACACAAGCGATAGGAGAGAGAAATGAGAAAAGCAATGTTCATCCTGTTAATCGTTCTGCTGACGGCAACGATGGGACTGGCCCAGGAGAAGCCCCTGCTGGTCAGGAATCCGACGCTCAGCCGGACGCAGATCGTCTTCGTCTATGCCGGCGACCTGTGGATCGTCGGCCGCGACGGCGGGGAAGCCCGCCGATTGACGACCGGCGTCGGAATCGAAACGTCCCCGCTATTCTCGCCGGACGGAGCGACCGTGGCCTTCACCGGCCAGTATGACGGGAACACGGATCTCTACACCGTACCGGTCAGCGGCGGAGTCCCGCGCCGGGTGACTTATCATCCGGGCACCGACGTTCTGCTCAACTGGACGCCGGACGGGAAGAACCTGCTCTTCGTCTCTCAGCGAGCGAGCGCTTCGCCCAGGTACAGCCGGCTCTTCACGATCCCTGTCGACGGAGTCTACCCGACGGAGATCCCGCTGCCGATGGGCTGGGAAGGTTCGTATTCGCCGGACGGATCGCGGCTGGCCTATGTCCCGCTCCCGCGAGGCTTCTCCGCCTGGAAGCGGTATCGCGGAGGCATGGCGACTCCGATCTGGATCGCCTCGATGGCCGATTCGAGCGTCGAGAAGCTGCCGCGCAAGGATTCGAACGATTTCAATCCGATGTGGATCGGCGACAAGGTCTATTTCCTCTCCGACCGCAACGGGTCCATCACGCTCTTCTCCTACGACACCAGGTCGAAACAGGTATCCGAACTGATTCGCAACAACGGGCTCGACATCAAGTCCGCTTC
>CALBSU010000242.1 GCA_937967285.1 uncultured Acidobacteriota bacterium | reverse complement strand
CTTTCTACTTTCTACTTTCTACTTTCTACTTTCTACTTTCTACTTTCTACTTTTATTGAGATTTCCATTTCTCAACTCCTCGGCCAGATACTCGCTGGCGCGCCATGAGACGGCGGCGATGGTCAGCGTGCAGTTCTTTTCGGCCAGCGAAGTGAACGATGAGGCATCGACGACGAAGAGGTTCTTCAGATCGTGAGCCTGGTTCCATCTGTTGAGGACGGATGTTTTCGGATCGGCTCCCATGCGCGCGGTTCCGGCTTCGTGCGTCGAATCGCCCGGAGGCGGCGGGATCCGCCGCCGGTAGGGGGCTATTTCGACGCCGGCGGCGCGCAGGATCTCCTCTGCGCTGTCGTACATCAGATCGGCCATCTTGAGGTCGTTGTCGCCCCATTTCGCGTGGAACCTGAGCTGCGGGATGCCGTACCGGTCCTTCAGTCCGTCGGGATCGATCTCGCAGTAATTATTGAAGTCGGCGATGCATTCGCCGAAGCCGGCGAGTCCGATCGTGGCGGGATTGCGCCGGCGGACGGATTTCTTGAAGTCCGAACCGAATCCGTCGATCGAGCGTGCGTAGCCGGGGAACATATCCGAGCCCGAACCGGGCTGGAACTGCCATCCGCGCATGGCCGCGATCTTGCGCCCGCCCTTGAAGTTGGTGTGGCGCGGAATGTAGACGTGGCCGCCGCCCGCTCCGTCGTCGTTGAAGATCGTCGAGCCTTCAAGTTCCGGCAGGTATCCGCCGACGAAGCCCGACTTGAAATTGTCCATCAGGTAATGGCCGAGCGCGCCGGACGAGTTGGCCATTCCGTTCGGTTGCTCGCTGTCCTTCGAGTTGAGCAGGATGCGCGTCGACTCCATCGCGCCGGCGCCGAGCACGACTGCTTTCGCTCTGACTTCGTACGTCCGCCTGTTGCGGGTGTCGATGAACTCGACCCCGCGCGCGAGGCCTGTGTTACGGTCGCGCAGCACACGGTGGACCGCCGCGTGCGTCCTGAGAGTGAAGTTCTTCCGCCCGCTGAGCGACGGCACGATCGCATCCAGCGTGTTGAAACGGGACGAGGTCGAGCAGCCGCGGTCGCACGCTCCGCAGTAGTGGCAGGCAGCGCGGCCGTTGTAGTTTTCGAGGATCATCGCCTTGCGGATCGGGATCACCGGCACGCCGGCCTTTCTGCCGCCGGAGATCAATCGTTGCTCCCCGCAGCGCGGCGGCGGAGACGGCCATTGATAGACTCCGTCCGGCAGCACAGCCAGCCCCTCTTTCGTTCCGAAGACTCCCATCAGCGTTTCGGCCTTGCCGTAGTACGGATCGAGATCCTGATAGCTGATCGGCCAGTCCTCGCCGGCCCCGTCCTGCATCGACTTGCCCTTGAAATCCCACTCAGAGAAACGAAGGCTGACGCGAGCCCAGGTGTTCGTCCGCCCGCCGACGGCGTGAATCCTCGTCCAGTGAAAATCGGTCCCGGGCGCAAGGGCATACTTGTCGATCCGCGGATTGACGTAGAGATGTTCGGTGTAGGCGTTGATCTTCCACAAGCCGTCATACTGGCCCGGCTTTCCGAACCCGCGGTATGGCATGTCGTACGGCCAGCTGTGTTCGGTGTGAAAGATGCTCAGCGGGTCCCACTTCGGGCCGATCTCGAGCATCAGAACATCGAGCCCCTGGTTGACCAGCACATGAGCGGCGATCCCGCCGGCCGCGCCGGAGCCCACGATGATCGCATCGTAAATCTTCCCTTGTGTCATTTCTTTTCGTCCTTGAATGCCTTGAGCAGGGCGGCCTGCGGATGGCTCTTGTAAAACTGATCGAGCGGATAACATCCCGAGACGAGCCCGTTGCGCGGACCAGTCGTGCAGTCGCTGAACGTGCGGCAGATCCGTTTTGCCTGCAGCGGATTTCCGTTGACCACGTCGAATGGCAGGTCGTGATACGAGAGCACCATTCGGCCCAGTCCGGCGAAATCCACCTGTCCTGTCCGGACATAATGCTGCGCGACGTTCGGCAGGAATTCCTGAAGGTAGGTGTACCCTGAGCCGACCACGCAGAGCGACGGATAGCTCCGCTTCAGTTCCGAGGTCGCCGCGATCTGTCGCGCGACGCCGACCAGCGGGTCCTCCGGCGGCAGGTAGCCGTCCGAGGGAGGGAAGAGCGCCGGACGCTGGATGTGCGGGTTGTAGTACGGACTGCCGGCTGACAGGCAGATCAGCCGGATGTCGAGCGATTCGAGCAGATCGAGGAACCGGCGCGTCTCGCTCAGATCGATCCTCATCGGATCCGCCGGATCTCCGCCGAAAGCGTGCGGATAGCTCCCGTCGAAAGGTTCGGGCTCTCCGCGTCCGTTCGCACCCTTGCGGAACGGCAGCAGATCGAATGCGCTCAGCCGGACGCCGATCAGCAGCCCCGGAGCATCCCGCCTGATGCCCGCGGTCAGTTCGCGCAGAAACCTGGTCCGGTTCTCGAAGCTGCCTCCGTACTTTCCCTCGCGCGTCGTCGCGCTGAGAAACTCATGCCCCAGGTAGCCGTGGCAGTGTTTGAGGTCGACGAATGCGTATCCCGCCTCGCGGGCGCGCACCGCCGCCCGCACGAAATCCCCGATCAGGTCGTCGATCTCTCCGTCGGTCAGGCATGGAGCCTGCGGATCGACCGCGAACTTCCGGTCGAGGATCGGATGATGATAAAGGATGCGCGGTTCGAGTCGCTTCTTGTCGTTGGGGCGCGCGAATCGCCCGGAGTGGGTCAGTTGCAGTCCGACCAGCAGGTCGTCAGTCGAGCCGCACTTCTCACGATGAGCCTCGACCAGCACCCTCAGCAGATTCTCGATATCCCCTGTCGTCTCGTCCCTCGAGATCAACTGGTTCGGATTGGCGCGCCCGTCGTGCCGGACCGCCACGGCTTCGCCGCCCCAGATCAGCTTCGCCCCGCTCTCGCCGAAATGCTTCCACCGCCGGATGGTCAGCTCCGTCGGACGACCGTCCTCCGTGCCGTCCCATCCCTCCATCGGCAGGATGCAGAACCGGTTGCCGATCGTCAGATCGCCCAGCCGGTAAGATTGTCCGAGAGGCGAACCGGGACCCGACTCGACCTCGCGGTCGAATCCGATCTCCGCTCCAACCTGCTTCAGATACGCCTCGAAATCCTCCGGCGTCTTCAGCGATGCGACGCGTCGATAATTGTGATCGCTCAT
>CALBSU010000241.1 GCA_937967285.1 uncultured Acidobacteriota bacterium | reverse complement strand
AAAGCGGAGCTCACGGGCTCCGCTTTTCTAAAATCTTCGTCTGGCGTGCTCCCTCAGCAGGCAGCGGTCCATGACGACCTTCAAGCCGGCTTGAATCGCTCTCCCTGCGGCTTCCTCGTCGATCACACCGTCCTGCATCCAGACCGCGCGGGCTCCCAGGCGGATTGCTTCATCGACGTGATGCCCCGCCTCTTCAGACCGGCGGAAGATGTTGACCAGATCGAACGGCTCGGGCACCTCGGCCAGACTGCCGTAAGCCTTCTCTCCCAGAACCGACGATTCATTCGGATTGACCGGGATGATCCGGTATCCCTGCTGTTGCATGTACCTCGAGACGTCGTAACTCGGGCGCATGGGATTCGATGACAGGCCGACGACGGCTATCGTCCGCGTGTCTGCGAGGATCTCTGATATGACTTCGGGAGAGTTGATTTGCATACTTTACAGTCATCGCCGGCGAGGCGCCGGCGCACCCACCGGCGAGGCGCCGGCGCACCCACCGGCGCACCTCACTATGCGTGATGCTCCTGCAGGCTGATCACCTTGAGCTGTTCCTGTTTCATCGATTCGATCGCGCTGGCCGCAGCGTTGGCGCCGGTCAGAGTCGTGAAAGTGACCACGTTGTACTGCATTGCGGCGCGCCGGATCGCCTTCTCATCGTAGAACGATGCGCGTCCGAGCGGAGTGTTGACGATCAGGTCGATCTCGTCGCTCTTGATCAGGTCGACGACATTGGGCCGCCCCTCGTTGACCTTGAAGACGCGAGAGCAGGGGACGCCGGAATCGGCAAGGAAACCGGCGGTGCCGCGCGTGGCGATCAGGTTGAAGCCCAGATCGTGGAGCCGCTTTGCGATGCGAACGGCATTCTTCTTGTCGCTGTCGTTGACGGAGATGAATGCGGTCCCCTCGAGCGGCAGGCTGGCATTGGCGCCCATCTGCGCTTTGGCGAAAGCTGCGCCGAAACTGTCGGCCATGCCCATGACCTCTCCGGTCGATCGCATCTCAGGGCCGAGCAGGGGATCGATGCCCGGGAACTTGACGAACGGGAAGACCGGCTCCTTGATGAAGAAGCTGGTCACGGCCAGCTCGTCGGGCAGATCGAACTCCGACAGCTTGCGCCCGGTCATAACCCGCGACGCGATCTTGGCCAGCGGGATGCCGGTGGCTTTCGATACGAACGGGACCGTTCTAGATGCGCGCGGATTGACTTCCAGCACATAGACGATGTCGTCCTTGATCGCGAACTGGATGTTCATCAGCCCGCGGACATCGAGCGCTTTGGCCAGCTCGCGCGTGTACTTCCGCATCGTGTCGACGTGTTCGGGTTTGACCATGTACGGCGGCAGCACGCAGGACGAATCGCCCGAATGGATACCCGCCTCCTCGATATGCTCCTGAATCCCCGCGATCACGCAGCGTTCGCCGTCCGAGAGCGCATCGACATCGACCTCGAACGCATCTTCCAGAAACCTGTCGATCAGAACGGGCTTTTCGGGCGAGGCCTCGACCGCGTTCTTCATATAGCCTTCGAGGCTGGTCTCGTCATAGACGATCATCATCGCCCGGCCGCCGAGCACGTAGCTCGGCCGGACCAGAACCGGATAGCCGATCGAGGCGGCGACCCTCCGCGCCTCGTCGAACGAAACGGCGGTTCCGTTGATCGGCTGCGGGATGTTGAGATCGGCCAGCAGCTTGCCGAATCGCTTGCGGTCCTCAGCCAGATCGATCGATTCAGGACTCGTTCCGATGATCGGAACTCCGGCATGATGCAGTCGCATCGCCAGATTGAGCGGCGTCTGCCCGCCGAACTGGACGATCACTCCGTCCGGTTTCTCAAGATCGACGATGTGCATGACGTCCTCGAACGTCAGCGGCTCGAAGTAGAGCCGGTCTGACGTGTCGTAGTCGGTCGAGACGGTCTCGGGATTGCAGTTGACCATGATCGTCTCGTACCCGTCCTCCTTGAGCGCGAAGGCGGCATGACAGCAGCAGTAATCGAACTCGATCCCCTGGCCGATCCTGTTCGGTCCGGATCCGAGAATCATGATCTTCTTCCGGTCGCCCGGTTCCGCCTCGCACTCCATCTCATAGGTCGAATAGAGGTACGGCGTGAAGGACGCGAACTCGGCGCCGCAGGTGTCGACGCGTTTGTAGACCGGTCTGATCTTCTCGGCCAGCCTCCTCTCGCGGACATCGTTCTCGGTGGTCTGAAGCAGATCGGCGATCCGATAGTCAGAGAAACCGTTCCGTTTGGCCTGCCTCAGAACGCCGGACGGCAGGCTTGCCAGATCGTACTGCTTCAGTTCGTTCTGCATTTCGACGATCTGCTGCAACTGATTGAGGAACCACGGATCGATTCCGGTCAGTTCGTAGATCTCGTCGATCGTCCAGTTGCGCTCGAACGCGGCGTGCAGGTAGTGGATGCGCTCGGCGTTCGGAATGATCAGCTTGCGACGCAACGCTTCGTCGTCGACGTATCCCACCCACGGAGAGCCGCGCCGTTCGAGCGAGCGCACGCCCTTCAGAAAAGCCTCCTTGAATGTCCGGCCGATCGCCATTGCCTCGCCGACCGATTTCATCTGCGTCCCGAGCATGTCCTCGGCGCCCGGGAACTTCTCGAATGCCCACTTCGGTATCTTGACCACGACGTAGTCGATGGTCGGCTCGAACGATGCGGGCGTCTTCTTCGTAATGTCGTTCGGAATCTCGTCGAGCGTGTATCCGACCGCCAGCTTGGCGGCAATCTTGGCGATCGGGAAACCGGTCGCCTTCGATGCGAGGGCCGATGACCGCGAGACTCGCGGGTTCATCTCGATCACTCGAAGCGCACCGTTGGTCGGGTTGACGGCGAACTGGATGTTCGATCCGCCGGTCTCGACGCCGACCTTGCGGATGATCCGGATGGCCGCGTCGCGCATCAGTTGATACTCCCTGTCGGTCAGCGTCTGCGCCGGAGCCACCGTGATCGAATCCCCTGTGTGGACGCCCATCGCGTCGAAGTTCTCGATCGAGCAGATGATCACCACGTTATCGGCCAGATCGCGCATGACCTCGAGCTCGAACTCCTTCCAGCCGATGATCGATTCCTCGACCAGGATCTCGCTGATCGGGCTGGCCGTCAGCCCGCGTTCGGCGATCTCCTCGAACTCCTCCGCGTTATATGCGATGCCGCCGCCCGTGCCGCCGAGCGTGAAACTCGGCCGGATGATGATCGGGAAGTTGATCTCCTCGGCCGCCAGCTTCGATTCCTCCATCGTCCGGCAGAACCGCGCCATCGGCATCTGCAGTCCGATATCGTCCAT
>CALBSU010000240.1 GCA_937967285.1 uncultured Acidobacteriota bacterium | reverse complement strand
GTCCCGTTGGCCTCGACTATTCCGCCTTCCGCCTGCAGAACGCCCTCTGATCTGAACAGGAACTCAACCACTACCGGCACCTTGTCGGTCCCGCTTGATTCAAAGTCGATCTCGAAACCGTTTCGGATCTCCCGGATGGTCACCACTGCGACCAGGCTGCAATGATGCGAGCGTTCGCGGAGCCGATGAGGCATTTCCGACCATTTTCCGTTCGGAATCCCCTGCGACAACGGCTGGTTGTACCAGCCCTCGAGTCTCTGCTCCAGCCGGTAAACGCCTCCCGCAACCTCAAGTTTCGGAGAAACGAACTGTCCTTTGCCGAAGAAGGCCGAGGCGAACCTGACCGAATCAAGAACTGCGCCTCCGCTTCGGATCGAAAAGAAACGCGGGCTGCCCGATGTGACAGTCGCGCTGAGGTCCCCGCGCCGGATTCGGGCTACGCCTGAATCTTTGAACTCGCGGGCGTAGTCGGTCGGCAAGCCGGCGCGGACCACTTTTTCAGATCGCAGTTCGTCGCGAAGCATCAGGTCGGCCAGATCGCCCGCCAGCGATACGCGCCCCTGCGCTGCCTGCGAGGCGATCCAGTCCGCCATCGAAGCATACTGACCGTTGCCGTCCCTGACCGAAAGCGCGCGATACGGAATGTAGTATCCGCTCATAGTCGCACGGGTATTCCTGTCCTGGCGGCGGGAGTAGTCGGTAACGACCTCTCCGTCGGGATGCACCGCGTACATCATCATCGAAAGGTTGCGGCGAACCGGATCGAGCAACGCCGGCCGGTCGAGCGATTCGGCTATCATCATCAGCGCCCGGTTGGTGACGCGATTGTAGACGCCGTTGCTCAGTTCCGTGTATTCGCCGTCATCGTTGCAGTCTATCCCTTCGGCCAGCCACTGATCGATGCGCCTGAGATAAGCCGGATCCCTGAAGATCGCATACGCGGCGGCCAGTGCTGCCGATGCGACCCAGCGATGGTTCGGAGTATGGATGCCTCCGCCGGCGATCGCGGATGAGGCTTTGCGGATGAACGGTTCCGCCTGCTTCATCAAATCGACCGCGACGGGAGTTCCGTCCCGTTTTAAAAGGGCGTAAAACTGAGTCAGGTCCTCGACGACGAATCCGGTATCAGGAGGCGAGTGAAAATTGGTGGTCGGCAGGTCGATCGTCCCGTCGTCATGCTGCTCGCGAACGAGATATGCGATCCCCTGGCTGATCCGCTGAGCTATGGCCGGATCGTGGAAGTACTTCGAATCCCGGTTGCAGAAGACCGCGCCGAGCCGCGCAACCTCGGCCGCGGTCGATGCGGGGTAGGCGAAACCGTACGCCGGGATGACGAATCCTCCGTCAGCGGCCTGAATCGCAAGCGATGAGGGAATGGCGGCCTCGGCCTGGGCAAGCGCAATCCGCAGGGCGTCCGGGTTGGAGGCCTGCGGGCGCGCGGTCATTGACGACGCGACAGTAATCCCGCCCGCCGATCGCTTGATGAATTCCCTTCTTTTCAAGGTTCAATTTCCAGGGGGCGAGATCATGATGTGCGCACCGGCCGTGCCCGCATCCATCAGCCACGGAGCTCCGCGCTTCGCCTTGGTCGAAAGACCAGTCGATTCCGCGGTCGCGTACGGCACATAGATCACCCAACGGAGCGAACCTTCGATGGCGGCGCCCTTTTCGGCATCGAATCCCTTGCCGCTCAGCACGTAGAGCATGCGCGGTTCCTTCGGCATCGCGAGCTTGCCCTCGGCGATCTCCTTCCAGCGATACTTCTCGTTTCGATCGCCGCCCTTGACTCCCTGCGCCGCCAGTTCGCGGCCTCGCGCCATGAACGGATCGAGGTCCTTGTGGTAGCAAGCCACGCTCCAGCGCGTATCCGACGGATCGTCGGCCAGGCAGATCAGTTCGTTGGTCCCCTTGCGGAGCGTGCCCAGCTTGCCCTGTGCGTCGTAACCGAGCACACCCGCGCCTGAGCGCAGCTCCTCCGGCGCGGCGAGAACTGCCGCAGCGATCTGCTGCTCGGCCGGCGCGGTCTGCGCCGCTGCCACTCCGGTCAGAAATAACGAAACAATAAGAACAAGCACATGTCTTTTCATAGTGGTCTTGAGGCCTCACTTTACTTAATCAGCTTGATAGATCTCCGAATTGCGGTCTGAAGAGATGCTGATTATACTTGTTTTATGGAATCTGTCAGCGAAAAATACGTTCATATCGGAAATGTAATCCGAAATGCTGTAGTTTTCGACTTTAAAAAGTCACGTGGAGAAGCCGTGACAGACGATAACCTGATTCAAACCGTCGATGAACTGTTCAAGCTGCTTGATGAAAGGCGGATCGACTATCTGCTGGTTGGCGGTATCGCGGTTTTGCAATACACGGAGGGTCGAAATACTCAGGATATCGATCTGATTATGGCCGTCTCTTCATTGGCCAAAATTCCTGAAATCGAGGTAATTGAGAGAAATCCTGATCTCATTCGCGGCCGATTCAAGTCGTTACAGATTGACCTGCTGTTGACCACCAATCCACTCTTCGACCGGGTAATGACAGACTACGCCACGAAACAGAATTTCATCGAGAGCTCGATTCGCTGCGCAACCGTCGATGGATTGCTTCTGCTTAAACTGTACGCTCTGCCGTCGCTCTACCGGCAGGGCAGTTTTGCACGCGTAGGCATCTATGAAAACGATGTCGCAACGCTGATGCAACTGTACCGTCCGGATATTGTTCCACTGCTCGGCGAATTGAAAAAGTATCTTGATGATACGGATTTCGAGGCAGTCAATGAGATAGCTGACGAGATTCAGCAGCGGATTACGCGATTTCAGCAGAGATCGGATCGGACGGATCGATAAGCCCGTCCGTCGGCCAACACGTCATTTAATCCTGACCATCACCTCATTCGCCGGCCTCTCGTTGATGCTTAATCTGACTATGACCTCACCGCGCCCGGCCAGGTTTGACGCCAGCCTGAGGTTGACCTGATCGAGTCCTGCCAGTTCTCCCTGACCTCCGATGAAGAGCAGTTCCGCATCCGTCTCACCGACCGTCACTTTTGCATTGACCAGTCCGCCGGAGGCATGAAGCCCCGTGCCGAATAGAACGAGGAAGATCTGATCGCCCGGTACGCCGAGATCGATCGGGCGGGTCACGAATGTGCCCTGGCCTGAGTCGTAGTCGGCCACTGGTTCGTAGATCTGCGTTCCGTCCGGCCTGACTCGCAGGACCACGGCGGCAGCCGGTCCCTGCCCGTTGCCGTTGGCGGCGAAGAGCGCGGGCGCCGTCGTCACGACCTCGAACGATCCGAGTGAGACCTTGCCGAGGCTGTTGGTGACGGCCAGAGTGGCGGGACCTGCCGAGATGTTGCTCCGCGGCATCAGAAAATTGACCTGCAGCGGAGAGACGAAGAAGAGCTGAACCAGGTGCTGGAGCTTCTGGCTGTCGCGAATGACTGCAGTCGTGCCGGCGAGCGTCGACGGAAGCGGTTGCGTCAGCGCCTGTTCGACGGTTGTCGCCAGATCGACGCCGAAAGCGGCTCCGATCGATGCCGGCGAGAGCCCCGGCCCGAGGAAGCTGGCCGCAGAGACCGGAACCACCGGACTGTAGGCGCCGGATCCGATCAGGCCGACGCGATGATGGGCGGAATCGGAGACAAAGATCCGCCCGGTTGTATCGAGCGCGATTCCGCTGCCCCTGCCTGAGAAGAATGGCGGCGGCGTCACGTCCTCGTCGAACGCCAGCCCGTTCAGCTCGGCAGAGATCAGCGCCCTCCCGTCGGGAGTCACGCGAACGATGCGCTGACTGAACTCCTCGATGATATAAAGGCTGCCCTCCGTGTCGAAGGCCAGTTGATTGGGCAGCGAGAGCGCGAACTCAGGGGCCGGAATCCCGTCGACGGTCGTCGTGCCGGCCGATCCATTTCCGGCGTGGACGCTGATCGCTCCGGCCGGGGTTATTCTGTAGACGCGCCCGCCGTTGACCCTGTCCGCGACGTAGAGGTTGCCGGCGGCATCAACAGCCAGCCCGGCCGGCATTTGGAGTCCCTGCGATCCACTGAAAATCGTGGTAATAGCGCCGGTTTGAGCATCGACTCTGCGAACGCGCTGATTGCCGCTGTCAGAGATGAACAGGTCGCCGGCAGTGTTGACGGCGATTCCCGTCGGCGCGTTCAGTCGCGCATCCTTCGCCGGCCCGCCGTCGCCCGAAAAGCCCTCGACGCCAGTTCCGGCGACAGTCGTCAACTGTCCCGCCGGCGAGATCCTGCACACTCTGTGGTTCTGCGAATCGGTGAAAAAGATATCCCCGGACGCGCCGACGGCCACTCCGCGAGGCTGGTTGAGATCGGCCTCTGTCGCCGGCCCGTCGATCAATCGCAATCCGACCTGCCCCGTTCCGGCAATGGTCGAGACCTGCCCGTTCCCGGCGATCTTCCTGATCCGGTGATTGCCGGTATCGGCGATCAGCAGAACGCCTCCCGTGTCGAAGGCGATGCCGGAAGGAGTGTTGAATCTCGCGCCGGATGCCGGACCGGAGTCCCCGGCGAATCCTGCAGCTCCCCGCAAACCTGCAAACGCATTGACCTGCAGCGCCCTGACGTAATTGACGGCGAGCTTCGCCTCGGCGCTGTTTCCGTCGATATCCCATGCCCTGAAGGTAAGGTTGTTGATCCCGGGCTTGAGGGTCACCGTCGAACGCCAGTTATCTGTCCCCTCGGCCACGCCCAGAACTCCCCGATCGCTCGTCACCGCGACATGAGTCAGAAACTGATTGTCCGAGGCCGTTCCCTGCAGCGTCAGAAAATCCGACAGCGAAGTGTAAAGACCCGTCGTGGTCTGCGGCGATGTGATCGCGATCATCGGAGGAATCGCTTCGGGCGGCGGAAAGACCGCCAGCCGGCTGATCCGGCCGAGCCCCGGATTCTCGGCGATGTATACCGCGCCATCCTTGCCGAGCGCCAGGCCTACCGGCGCGCCGGCCAGGGCGACGGTGTTGATCGTCCCGTCCGGCTCGATCCGACGTATGCGCCCGTTATTGCCGTCCGAAATGTAGATGTTGCCGAGATTGTCCGGCAGCACGCCGACTGGCAGCCGGAAGAGCGCGCTGGTCGCCGGTCCGCCGTCCCCCGCAAAACCGTTGCCCGCGCCGGCGATCGTCGTGATAGCGCCGTTGGCGGAGACGCGGCGGATCCTGTCGAGCGCGCTGGCGATATAAAGATTTCCCGCCGCATCGACCTTGACGTCACGCGGCAGCGCGACCGAGGCGGAGACGGCCGGTCCTCCGTCTCCGCTGTTCTGCGTGCCGCCGTTGCCGGCCACCGTCGTGATGATCCCTCCGGGCGAAACCTTGCGGATACGTCCGTTCCCTTCATCGGCAATGTAGAGATTGCCGGCCGCATCCAGTGCGATCCCATGCGGCTGGTTCAACTGGGCCTGAGTCGCCGGGCCTCCGTCGCCGCCGTACCCGCCTGTCGGAGTCGAGTTCGGCCCCGATCCGGCGAACGTCGTGATGACACCGTTGGGCGCGACCTTGCGAATCCGATGGTTCCATTTGTCGGCAATGTAGATGTTGCCGGCCGTATCTATCGCCAGCCCCTCGGGAAAATAGAGCTGCGCTTCACTGGCCGGTCCGCCGTCGCCGCCGAAACCGGCCGTCGTACCGATGACAGTGTTGATCGTCCCGGCCGGTGTGATCCGCTGGACGACCATGTTGGTTGAAAAATAGAGATTCCCTGTCGCGTCGAAAGCGATATGACGCGGATTGATGACCCGCGCGTCGATCGCCGCCCCGCCCTCGCCGCTGAACGGCGGAGTCTGCCGCCCCGCTACGGCGCTCTTCAGAAATTCCGGCCTCAGGATGACGGTCAGGACGTCGCTTGAAC
>CALBSU010000239.1 GCA_937967285.1 uncultured Acidobacteriota bacterium | reverse complement strand
AGGACCGAACCGGCGAGATACGGAGTTCCGGGCAGGCAGACCTTGCGTTCCGGCGTCACCTCGACATCGACATCGCCGAGCTTGTAGCTGCCTGACGGGAGCCCGGCTGCGGCAATGGCGTCTGAGACGAGGATGCTCCGCTCGACTGTTTTGGCGCGGAGAAAGCATTTGACGACCGAGGGAGGCAGATGATGGCCGTCCACGATGAAGCTGGCGTTCAGCTGATCGGCCGCCAGTTGTTCCCAGATGTAATTCGGATGCCGGTCGATTCTGGCGTGCGATCCGTTGCCGAGGTGGGTGGACATGCGTGCTCCGGCGCGGACGGCGGCTTCGATTCTCTCCGGCGATGCGGCGGTGTGTCCGATCGCTACGATGACTCCGGAATCCGCCGCGCGCCTGATGAACTCATCTGCTTCCGGCCATTCAGGCGAGAGCGTGACTATGCGAATGGTCCCGCCTGCCAGCTTCTGCCAGGACTGGAACTCCTCCCAGTCCGGCGGCCGGACGTGCTCGCGGGGATGCGCGCCGCGTGGGCCGTCATCGGGCGAAATGTACGGCCCCTCGATGTGCAGTCCGGCGATCGCCTGCCTGACTTCATCGAAAAGTTCACGCGCCTCGATCAGATTGGCGATGCACTTCGAGATATGTTCGTTCGATCCGGTGATGATCGTCGGACAGAACGATGTCACTCCGGTGCTCCACAGCCGGCGCGTTGCCTCTCGGATCCCGGACGGTTCCGTCTCCGGGTTGTTGAAATCGACACCCGAATATCCGTTGATCTGCAGGTCGATGAAGCCGGCGGCGATGTGCAGCGATTGATCGCCGTGATCCGGCGCGGCTGTTGCCGGGCCGATCCCTGTGATCGTTCCGTTCGTCACCTCGATGTCGACGGGTGACGCTGATCCGTCGATTATTCCTCTGATGATCATGACTTGGTCTGATGCCGTCTCAGCCGCCGATGTTGGCGACCCAGTAACCCAGGGCCAGCAGCAGGACGACCCAGATCCAGGCCAGCACGAAACCGATGATGTCGATCCGGTACCGCGGGTAATTGAGCCTCGACGGCAGTCGCAGCAGATCGACGATCAGCAGCGAGTGGCCTTCCTCCTCGAGTTTCGATTTCGGTATCGGAGGATGCAGGTCGCTGATCGTCTGAGTTGCAAGTCCTCTGTCTTTCTCTTCGACCATAATCTCCTCCGTCAGTCGAAAGCCGGTTTCATTCCGGCCTTTTCAAGATTCTCTTCCTCGCCGACAGGCGTGTGCAGAAGAGTGTAGAAGCGCTGCAGGCGCTCTCCCGGTTCCGGCTTGGTGACCAGGCTGACCAGGATAACGGCCGCGAACGCGCATATTAATGATACGAGCAGTTGCGGTCCCTTGTCCCAGTGGAGCAGGTTCCCGGTCGTGAAGAAGACGGCGGCGCCGACAATGATGCTCGCCCACGCTCCGGCTGAGTTCGCACGCGCCCAGATTATCCCCACCCACATCGGCACGCCGACGAAGGCGACGATCTCGACGAAATGGACGGTGGCCGAGATGACCGACGGGATGTAGAGCGCTATCAGCAGCGATCCGACGGTGATGACGGCCGAGACGATCCGGCCGACCTTCAGATAATGCGCGTCCTCGGCCGCGGGTTTTATAAATTTCTGGTACAGGTTACGCGTGAAGAGGGCGGATCCGGCAACCATAAACGACGCGCATGAGGCGATCACCGTGGCCAGGATCGCGGCGATCATCAGGCCGATCAGACCGGACGGCAGCAGCGTCTTGATCATCGCTCCGAAGGCCAGCTCTCTTTTGGCCAGCGACCCCTGAGCGAAGAGCACCGCCGCGAAGAGTCCCGTCAGCGCCCAGCCGATGGTGCAGAGTCGTTTGATGAAGTTGCCGTAACACCAGCCGACGCGGCAGTTCATCTCTGTCTTGCCGCTTCCGGCGACGGCCATGTGATGAGGCTGCGCGACGATCCCGACCAGTCCGCTGATGACCAGCATCGTGATCGTGAAGAGCGTCAGCTCCTTCGGCGCGACCAGCGAGAACATCTGCGGATCCAGCTTCGCGTGCATCTCGCCGAACCCGCCGACCGCGCTGATCCCGAACGGAATCAGCAGAAACGACAGGATCAGAATGAAGATCCCCTGAATGAAATCGGTCGTTACAACCGCGACCAGCCCGCCCGCCACTCCGAAGAGCACGAACAGTCCGGTCACTCCCCAGATGATCCAGTTTTCGGGCAGGTCAGTGATCGCCGTAATCGTCGTCGCCGCGCCCTTGATGATCGTTCCCTGCCAGAGCATGAACAGATAGAGCGCGAAGAGCGAATATCCGAACCCGAGCGAACGGCTGAACCTCTCCTCGAAGAAGTCCGCCGTCGTCACGTAACGCATCCTTCTGAAGATCGGCGAAAGCAGCCAGAAGAACGGCGTCGAGAAGATCCACATCCACTGATACCAGATGCCCGCCATCCCGATCTCATAGGATGCGCCGGCGACTCCGATCGCATAATCGGCGCGCGTCCCAGTCGTCAGAGCCTGGGCGATCATGAGCGCCTTGCCGAAGCGACGGTTGCCCATGAAGTACCCTTCGGTATCCTTGACGCGACGCGAAACGTAGAGTCCGAAAGCTGTGATTCCGAAAAGATAGGCGATGATGACCGCCAGATCGAGCGAGGATAAGCCAGTCATTGAGCTGCTCTCCGCCGACGGTCGGGTGCGACCCTTCCCGCCGGTTCATTGTTGCGAGTTTCAGATGGTTGTAACAGGCAATACGATTCGTCTGCCGGATTCAGTCGGAATTTCCCATTCAATGTAACACTTATGCCGAATGGATTCCAGTTTACGAAACCGGCAGCTGTCCTTCACATCTCCGGCCCATTCGCGACGGGGCGAAACATGAGATATGATTAGAGCCGGTGCCGAACTGATCGCGTTACAGATGCTTATTAATATGAATCGATCCGGATTGATCAGACATGCTGTGATTATCCTGATGGCCGTCCTGATGGTCATCCTGCCGGCCGAATTGCCGGCCGGCCGATCACTGGCACAGCAGGTCGATTCATCATCGAGGCTGAGCGAGCTGCGCAGGCTGCGCGACGAGATGCGGCTGAACAACTCGCTGCGCGATGCCGACGTCGTGCTCATGATAAGCGAGCGGGCGTTCATCGATATGCTCAAGCAGTTCGTCGGCACCGAAATCCAGCTCTCGAACGGCAGCACGGTCAAAATCACCTCTTTCGACGGCGAACTTCAGACCGGAGCGGCCTTCGTCAAAGTCGGACTCCAGTCGAAATCGAAGGTGACGGTTAACATCCAGCTCGCCGGACGCATCCGCACCGGCGAGCGCGGCGAGCAGTTTTTCCGTTTCCCGTATCAGGTGACCAATGTCTCGCTGATGAACGGGAAGTTGTCGGGGCTCTTCCTGAAATCGCTCTTCGGCGAATGGCTCTCGCCCGGGAAATGGAACGAGGAGCTGCCGACCTTCGAGCTGCCGCTTGAATACGCCGACTTCATCCACATGCCAGCCGGCAGGATGGAGGTCAACGGTTCGGTGCCGCTCGAACTGACGACGCCGGAGTATCGTCCTTCGTTCAGATTCGCGCTGAGCGGTTTTATGGTCTTCAACCGGCGCGCCGTGCTCGGCCTGAAGCTCCTGGATGCCGATGCCCGCCCCGGTCAGCCGAGGGTCATCCCGACTTCATTCACCGGGACAGACTCGGCCGAACCGGCGATCATCGAGCAGGAGATAGAATCGATGGCCGCCGGGATGGTCAATTCCGGGGATCTGCACGTCCGGCTCAGCCGGCGTCTGGTCAACCGCATGCTCGAACAGGTGGTTACGGCGAAGGATGTCGATTTCGACATTCGACTCAAACCAGGGCGTCTCAGGAGCGACGAGATCAACGCCCTGGTCAAAGTTACGAATTACACCGATGTCGAGGGCGGCGAGGGGCGGGCCGACATCAGGCAACTGCAGCTCGAAAAGATCGACACCGGCGGACTCAAATTCAGGCTGACAGGCCAGGGCGAGATAGACGCGCGGTTGCGCGGCAGGGAGTTCGGCGTCCCGTACAGTCTCTCGCCCCGCACGGCGTTCAGTCTGAAGGACGCGATAGTTCCGATGCAGTTCGTCAGCGAGGGTGATCGCCTGATCCTGCAGGCAGTGCCGGGATCGAAGCTCCCGGTCGATCTGAGATTCAGTCTGATCGTGGCCGGCAAGGACATCGGCATCAACCGCAACCTCGAGATTCAGGCCGACCAGTGGCTCAAGCGGATCGAGCTTCCGTCTTTCTTCGGACGTGAAATCGATATTCCCCGTAAAATAATGGTCGACGCCGGCGGGAACCTGCATATGCTCGAAAGTTCGCGCATCAATTACAAACTCTCTCGCGTCAGGCTTGCGGCCGGTGACGGCGCGATCGAATTCATTACGGATGTATCGGTCGCCGGAACCCAAACCGGGGCGGAAGAAAAGAAGCCCTGATCCGGACACACACACTAAAGATGCAATTTACCGAAACAATCAAACTGGCGTTCCAGGCCATCTGGGCCAACAAGCTGCGGTCCGCGCTGACGCTGCTCGGGATGATCATCGGCGTGACGGCCGTCGTGGTCATCGTCTCCCTGATCCAGGGATTCAACCGATATGTCGACGAGAAGATCGCGGGCATCGGCGCCAAATCATTCGGCGTCCGTCGTTTCAGCTTCGAGGATTTTCGCAGCACCGACAGCATCGCCGAGGCACAGCGAAGGAACAAGGACATCACTTTCGATGACATGGATTTCCTCCGCGAGCGGGCGACTCTGATAGACCTGCTCGGCGCAAAGGCACAGGGCTCACCCTCGACCGTCAAACGCGGCAACGAGACGATGGAGAATGTCGGCGTCGACGGGGCGACGGCCAACATCGTCGATATTGAAAACATCGAGATCGCCGAAGGCAGGTATTTCACGTCGTCAGAGGATTCTTCCTCTCAGAACGTGGCATTCATCGGAGCCGACGTGGCCCAGAAACTCTTCCCCATCGGCAGCCCGATCGGCAATGAGATCGCGATTCGCGGCATGCCGTATCGCGTCATCGGCGTGGCGGCCGCCAAGGGCACAGTCTTCGGAATGCCTCAGGACATCTTCATCACGATTCCGATCCGCACCTACATCAAGAATTTCGGTCCGGCCGTCCGGCAGAGAAGCATGTATCTGCTGGCGACCGCGAAGGATGACAATCAGTTCAAGGAGGCGGTCGAGGAGACTCGCGCGCTGATGCGCATCCGGCGCGGACTGAAGTATGACGAAAAGGACAATTTCGGCATCAGCACTCCGGACGCGATCATGGAGATCCGCGACCGGCTGCTCGGTCCGATCTTCATCGCGGCTGTCGGCATCCCCGGCATCGCGCTGGTGGTCGGCGGAATCGTCATCATGAACATCATGCTGGTTTCGGTGACCGAGCGGACCAAAGAGATCGGCATTCGCAAGAGCCTCGGCGCGCGCCGCCGCGACATACTTCAGCAGTTCCTGATCGAGGCCATCACGCTGGCCGGCATCGGAGGAGCAACCGGCGTTTTCATCGCCTGGGTTACCGGGCGAATTCTGACGGCGGTCTTCTTCCCGACCTACCTCTCGGTGGCGGCAGTGATCGTGGCTGTCGGAGTCTCGGGACTCGTCGGAATACTCTCCGGCATCCTGCCGGCCAGAAAGGCCGCGCTGCTCGACCCGATTGACGCCCTGCGCGCCGAATAGCAGTAAGGCCGGTACAGCTCCGGATACAGTACCGGCAGCGATAGCGACCGGGTTAAACCGGGTTAAAGACGACATAACAGATCACCAGACTATGAAACTAATCCGCAGTGACATATACGAAAACCTGGTCATGGCACTCGACACGCTCAATTCGAACAAGTTGCGTTCGTTTCTGACCGTGCTCGGCGTCGTGATCGGAGTGGTAACGGTGATGGCGATCGCCTCGATCATCAGCGGCATCGACTACGCGGTGACAAAGCAGATAGAGTCGATCGGTTCAAACTCTGTCTTCGTCACCAAGTTCGCAAGCGGGGTCAGGTTCGGCCCGCCGTCGCGCGAAGAAAGAATGCGTAAAAGCCTGACCTACGAGGATGCCGTAGCCATCGGCGACTTGCCGGCGGTCAACGTCGCGGTGCCGATTCTCAACATCACCAACGACTATTTCGGGCGCAAGATCTCGGTCAAGGCGGGCGGCAAGGAATCGGCGGCGATCAATCTGCAGGGGACGCTGCCGGAGTACGAGAATTCAGGGATCTGGGTGGTCTCCGCCGGCAGGTTCTTCTCCAAAGGTGAGAACGAGAGCCGTGACGAAGTCTGCGTGATCGGCGCTTCGGTTGCAGACCAGTACTTTCCCTTCATCAATCCGCTCGACAAGGCGATCACGATCGGAGGCCGCGAATTTCGGATCGTCGGAGTGCTCGAAAAGCGCGAGCAGCTCTTCGGCGGAGGTGAGGGAAGCAACGATCAGAACAACATCATCTTCGTACCGTACAGCGTCGCCAAAAAGCTCAAGCCGAATGCCGAGGACGTCTACATTCTGGCCATCGCACAGAACGGCATGCTCAATCAGGCGAAGGACCAGATCACGGAGCTGCTGCGCATCCGGCGTCAGGTGCCCTTCGACAAGGAGAACAATTTCGGCGTCTCGACGGCTGATTCGATGATCGACACCTTCCGTTCGATCACGCTCGGCGTGGCCATTGCAATGGTCGCCATCTCGTCGGTCGGCCTGATGGTCGGGGGGATCGGCGTCATGAACATCATGCTGGTCTCGGTCACCGAGCGGACACGGGAGATCGGCATACGCAAGGCCATCGGCGGGCGTCGCCGCGACATCATGTGGCAGTTTCTGATCGAAGCCATGACATTGACGGGGATGGGCGGACTGATCGGGCTGGTCATCGGGTGGCTGCTGACGCTGATCATCAAGCTGATACTGCCGTCATATGTGCCGCTCTGGGCGCCGGTGGCGGGATTCCTCTCCAGCGTCGGCATCGGACTGCTCTTCGGACTCTGGCCGGCGTGGAAGGCCGCCCAGCTCGACCCCATCGTGGCTCTGCGCTACGAGTAACACGGAGACGGATATGTTCAACGATGCTTCAACAATGAATAATCACACAGTGGTATGGTCCACGCTGACCGGGTTTCGGGCCGAAGCGGGCCCTCTGCCGACGATCAGCAGGCTGCACGGCCGGGATGTCGGGCAGGTATTTCTCGGGTTCATCCTCGGAGTGGCGGTCATCATGGGCCTGCTCTGGTATCGCGGCGGCGGGACGAGCGGCCCCGGCTTCACCTCGATCACAAGCCTCTTCGGCTACAAGGCCGGGTCTAAAAACAACGCTGAGACCAGGGATCCGATCCTCGACGTAACCCCTTCCGGGCCGTCGGTTCAGGTGACTCCGTACCTGCCGTCCCAGTTGAGGGTCAAGGTCGACAACCTGACTCTGCGCAGTTGCGCCGGCTTCGATTGCAGCGTCATCGCGACTCTTCCTCGCGGGCAGACCGTGAGAGTGCTCAACAATCAGACCACATTCGCTCAGGATCTGGAGTGGGTGAGGGTCAGCGTCGGTTCGCGTGAGGGATGGGTCAGCCGGTACTTCCTCGAATAATCCGGAGTGCGCCGCCGCACTCCGCATTCATGCCCTGGTCAGCGCGCGCAGGCATTCCAGCCATTCGATGAAATTACGAATTACCTCGTTCCTGCTGAGTTCGTGCAGGGATTCGTGCC
>CALBSU010000238.1 GCA_937967285.1 uncultured Acidobacteriota bacterium | reverse complement strand
CTGGCGGCTTTCGGAGCATTCGTCGTCTGCGCGGATATCAATAAGGATGCGGCAGAAGAGACGGCCGGGATGACCGGGTCCGTGGCCCGAACGGTTGACGTCTCGCGGACGGATGAGATCCGCAGCCTGCTGGAATCGGTGGTCGAGGAGCGCGGACGGCTGGACATCGTCGTGCTGACCCCGGCGATCAACGTCCGCAAGCCTCTGACGGACTATTCTGACGAGGAGTTCGACCGGGTGGTTACCGTCAACCTGCGCGGAACATTCGCAGTGCTCAGGGAATCCGGCAGGCTGATGGCGGACCATGGCGGTGGCAGCATCATCGTCTTCTCCTCGATCCGATCGCAGGTCGTCGAACCGGGGCAGGGAGTTTACGCCGCAACCAAGTCGGGGATCGTTCAGCTGGTCAGGACTCTCGCGGCCGAACTGGGCCAGAAAGGCGTGCGGGTCAACGCGATCGCGCCCGGCGTGGTCGAGACTCCGCTCACCCGCCCGATCAAGGACCGGCCCGAGTGGTACGGGGCTTACGCCGACAAGAACATCCTCAGAAGATGGGCCAGCCCGGGTGAGATGGTCGGCGCCGTCGTCTACCTCAGTTCCGCGGCATCGAGTTATGTCACAGGTTCGGTCCTCTTCGTCGATGGAGGATGGACCGCGGCTGACGGGAGGTTCGCTCCTCCACTGTGAACTGCCAGCAGCGCACCGCAACGATTTCAAGGTTACTTCAACAGGAGAATGGATTATGGGAAAGAAGAATATCTTGCTGATTTCACTGGCGACGATCATTCTGGCTGGAACAGTTTCTGTCCCGGCACTTGCACAGGGGAACGAGATCGCCGTGCTCGTCGGACATATCAAGGCGACGGACCGGAGCATCGATTCGCTTGCACCGATCAAGACGGCCTTCGACGGATCGCTCGCCTACCAGTTCAACTACGCCAACCGGATTCTGGACGGCGGGCTTGCCGCGGTCTACTGGGAGATGGCCATCACGGGAGCTCCCGGGGCGGATGTCCGTGGCGCAAGCCTGCTCCTGCCGAACAAATACTCGTCGCTCTTCTTCACTCCGGGGCTGAAGTTGAAACTGATTCCCGGAGCGGGGATCTCGCCGTATGCTGTCGGCGGAGTCGGCCTGGCCAGGTTCAAGCAGAGCGACACTCTGATCGATGGTTCTCCGAATACGGGCGACCGGGCGAACACGACCTGGGCATTCGATTTTGGCGGCGGGGTCGATCTGAACATCCTGCCGATCTTTGCCATCCGGGGCGAGGTGAGGGATTTTGTGACCGGAACGCCGAAGTTCTCTCAGGGATTCATCGAGAACAAGCAGCACAATATCTTCGTCGCCGGCGGGATCGTCTTCAAGTGGTAATCTTAAATACCGCCTTCGCACGCGAGGCGCGTGCGCACCGTGCGAAGGCGGAACTCCATGCTAAACCACAGTCCTGATCTTCAGCTCGGCGAGCTGTTCCGGTGAAACTGCGCTCGGGCTGTCGGTCATCAGATCCGATCCGCTGGCGACCTTCGGGAATGCGATCACGTCACGGAGCGACCTCGCTTTCGCGAAGAGCATGACGATGCGGTCGAGTCCGAGTGCGATCCCGCCGTGCGGGGGAGTCCCGTAGCTCAGCGCATCGAGGAAGAATCCGAACTTCTCGCGGGCCTCTTCCTCGCTCAGACCGAGCGCCTTGAACATCCGTGCCTGGACGTCCGAGCGATGGATTCGGATCGATCCGCCGCCGAGCTCATTGCCGTTGAAGACCAGATCGTACGCTTTCGCCCGGACGGCTCCGAGGTTGTCCCCTTCGAGCTTGTCGATGTCCTCGTCGATCGGCGAGGTGAACGGGTGATGCATGGCGTACCAGCGCCCGTCGTCCTCGTGGTACTCGAACATCGGAAAATCGACGACCCAGAGCAGTTTGAATGCGTTCTCGTCGATCAGGTTCTCGCGACGGCCGATCTCGAGTCGCACCTGACCGAGTGCGTTGCAGGCGACGTCCCATTTGCCGCCGATCATGAGGATCGCGTCGCCGGGTTTCGCGCCCGCGGCCTCGATCACGCTGTTGATTCCATCGGCGCCGAGGAACTTGGTCAGCGCCGACTTGCTCTCGCCTTCGAGGACCTGGATGTAGGCGAGCCCGCCCGCGCCGTATCGTTTGGCGTGATCGCCGATCTCGTCATACTGCTTGCGCGACCAGGTTGCCGCCCCCGAAACGACCAATCCCTTGACGGTCCCGCCCTTTTTGACGGCCTCAGCGAAGACAGGGAACGGGCCGCCCTCGAATTGCCCCGTCAGGTCGACGAACTCGAGCCCGAAACGCAGGTCGGGCTTGTCGGATCCGAAGCGATTCATGGCTTCGTGATAAGGCATGCGCGGAAACGGCGTCGCCGGCGGCTCGACTCCCGCAACCTTGAAGAACTCGACGATCAACGGCTCGATCGTGTTGAAGACATCCTCCGACTGGACGAAGCTCATCTCGATGTCGATCTGTGTGAATTCAGGCTGCCGGTCGGCGCGCAGGTCCTCGTCGCGGAAGCAACGCGCGATCTGGAAGTAACGCTCGAATCCCGAGATCATCAGCAGCTGCTTGAAGAGCTGCGGCGACTGCGGCAGCGCGAAGAAGCTGCCCGGCGAAGTTCGCGACGGAACCAGGTAGTCGCGCGCGCCCTCGGGCGTCGATTTGGTCAGGATCGGAGTTTCGATTTCGAAGAATCCCTGCTCATCAAGCACGCGCCGGGCGGCCAGTGCCAGCCGGTGACGCAGTCTGAAGTTCTGCTGCATCTCGGGCCGGCGCAGGTCGAGGTATCGATATTTCAGCCGCAGATCCTCCGACGCGCGGCAGTTGTCGATCTCGAAAGGCGGCGTCTGCGAATCGTTGAGGACCTTCATCTCCACGGCCACGATCTCGACCTCCCCGGTCGCCATGTTCGGATTGAAGTTCTTCTCGTCGCGCAGAATGCACCGGCCGGTCACCGCCACGACGTATTCGCTGCGCAACTGCTGCGCCCGGGCGAGCAGCTCGGCGTTGTCCTTCTCATCGAAGACGATCTGCGTGATGCCGTCGCGGTCCCGCAGATGCAGAAAGAGCACCGATCCGTGATCGCGGTAGCTGTTGACCCAACCCATGACCGTCACCGTCTGTCCGACGTTCTCGCGACGCAGTGCGCCGCAGTTATGAGTCCGTTTCGTCTGTCCTAAATGATCAAGCATTGATTAACTTCCCGAATTTTTAGAGTGTTTTGTCCACGAAGGAACACGAAGGATCACAAAGTATTCAGGCTGGATAATTAAACTCTCTTTGTGCTTCTTCGTGATCCTTAGTGAATAAAATTCTCTATTTCAATTTATCGATGATCCCGGCCAGTGAGAGCGACTGCTGCTCGCCGGTCGAGAGCTCCTTAAGGCCGTAGAGCCCGCTCGAAACCTCGTCGTCGCCGATGATCAGCGCGTAGCGTGCGCCCGATTTCGCGGCCTGGGTCATCGCCTTCTTCATCTTGCGATCCTCGAACTCC
The DNA here is from genome assembly GCA_937967285.1 of uncultured Acidobacteriota bacterium. GTDB lineage: Bacteria > Acidobacteriota > Blastocatellia > RBC074 > RBC074 > JADJXM01. The sequence continues at coordinate 2,406 of CALBSU010000238.1, read as the reverse complement.
ATTGCGACCGCCAGACCTCCGCGGCGCAGTTCGCCGGCCACGCCGAATGCGTGTTCACGCGCTGCCTGACCCAGGAAGACGATGTAAACGTCCGGCGTCTCGGCTTCGCGGATCAGCGCGGCCTCTTCCTCGGGCAGCGCCATGACCATTCGGTCGAGCCCGAACGCGAAACCGAATCCCTTGGTCGGAGGTCCCCCGAGAGTCTCCGAGAGCCCGTCGTATCGGCCGCCGCCGACGATTGTGTTCTGCGCGCCGAGGCCGTCGTGCGCCACGATCTCGAAGGCGGTTCGGGTGTAGTAGTCGAGCCCGCGGACCATCCTCGGGTTGACGGTGTACGAGATGCCGCGCGCATCGAGATGGGCCTTGAACCGCTCGAAGTGCTCGCGCGAATCGTCGTCCAGCCAGTCGGTGATCGTCGGCAGCTCGAGGATGATCGCCTGACAGCTCTCGACCTTGCAGTCGAAGACCCTCAGCGCATTGGTCTCGTACCGGTGACGGCAATCGCCGCATAACGCGTCCAGTTTCGGTTCGAGCGCCTCGCGGAGCTTTTCGAGGTAGACCGCGCGGGAGGCCGGTTCGCCGACCGAGTTGATGAGCAGAGTCGTATTGGCGATCTTGAGTTCTTTCAGAAACCAGTCGAGCATCTCGATCACTTCGGCCTCGATCGCCGGATCGTCCGATGTTCCGAGCACCTCGACGCCGATCTGATAGAACTGCCGGTAACGCCCGGCCTGCGGGCGCTCGCGGCGGAACATCGGGCCGACGTAGAAGAGCTTAGTCGATTCGCCGGGCGATTTGTCGGCGTACATCCGGTGCTGAATGTAGGCGCGAACGACTGAAGCCGTGTTCTCAGGCCGCAGAGTCAGCGATTCGCCCTCGCGGTCTTCGCGACCGCGGTCGATGAACGTGTACATCTCCTTGTGGACGATGTCGGTCGCCTCGCCCACTCCGCGGGCGAAAAGCTCAGTCTTCTCGAAGATCGGCGTTCGAATCTCCTGAAAGCCGTAGCGGCGGAAACCCTCGCGCGCCACATCCTCGACGCGATGCCAGAGCGGCATGTCCGCCGGTAAAATATCCCTTGTCCCTCTTACGGTCTGAATCATAAAGTATATCCGTCAATCGAATCTGCCTGTCATCAGTCTGTCAGCTTTGCGGGCATTACGGGAAGCTGGTGACGGGATCACTCGGACAGACCGACGTCTGCCGGGTTGAACCGCGCATTCTACCATAGCTCGCGGGCAGGCCAAATAACCTCTTTTGATACGATAGGAATTATTTATGCTCATCATTGAAAAACGTAATGGTATCAGGATGCTCACTCTCAACCGGCCCGAGAAGCGCAATTCGCTCCATCCGGATCTGATCGGCTGTCTGAGCGATGCGCTGAACGAGGCGGCCGGGGACGAATCCGTCAGCGTCGTCGTTATCGGCGGGGCCGGAAAAGCCTTCTGCGCGGGCCTCGACCTGAATCACCTGATCTCGCTCGATGCCGAGGGGAAGTCGGAATACATGCGCTCCCTGTTCGAGCTCTTCAGACAGATCTACACTCTGCGGCAACCGGTCATCGCGTCGATCAACGGGCCGGCCATCGCCGGAGGCTTCGACCTGGCTGCGTTCTGCGACATCCGCCTCGCCTCTCCGCAGGCCGGATTCGCACAGACTGAGGTCCTGCTCGGCATCACGCAGATCATGTATCCTTTATATAAGATCATCGGCCTGAGCCGCGCCAAGGAGCTGGCCATGACCGGAGACGTCATCGACGCCGCGGAGGCTTACCGGATCGGACTGGTCAATCACCTCTATCAGGAAGAAGAACTGGCGGAGAAGACGCTCGAAATGGCCGAAAAGCTGGCCGCCCGACCGCGCGAAGCGCTGTTCGAGACCAAACGCCTGAGCCGCGATCTGATCGACCTGGGGACTTCAGACGCTTTCGACCGGATGTACAAGGCGATCCAGATCCGCCTGCATTCCGACGAGCATAAACAAGAGGTCCAAAAGTATCTGGAACGCTTGAAATCTAAAGGGTAGGGAAAACCGCAAAGGCCGCGAAGGTAGCCTTTGCGGTTGAATCCCTTCGTGACTTTTCCGATTTAAATCTCACTCACCACGGACGAACTTGTCCCGGTTGAGGAGGTCCATCAGCCGGCTGACGGCTGCGTCCAGCGCTGCCGCGTCTTTCGATTCCAGAGTCAGTTTGACGCGGTATTCGTCGGACGAGAAGTTGGGATAGGAACCGATGGCGACCAGCGGGTGCTCGGCGGCGACGGCCCTCAGGTTGTCGGCCAGATCGAATTCGTCTTCGAGAGTGAAGATCGCGTGATTGAAGAACGGTGCGACGCGGAAACGTTCGCGGATGGCCAGGAATTTCCGGCGGAAATGTTCCGGCACGCCGGGCAGAATGTAGAC
>CALBSU010000237.1 GCA_937967285.1 uncultured Acidobacteriota bacterium | reverse complement strand
CGATCGTCCCGATGTTGACGTGCGGCTTGCTGCGATCAAATTTCTCTTTTCCCATAATCTATTATCGCTCCTCGATTTCACTAAGAATCATCGCGCGATCGGTGATCCGCGATCTATTTGCCAGCTCCCTGAACTTTGGCGATGATCTCCTCACTGACGCTCTTGGGAGCTTCCTCGTACCTGGCGAAGTGCATCGACGAGGCGGCGCGGCCCTGAGTCATCGATCTGAGATCGGTTTCGTATCCGAACATCTCCGCGAGCGGGACCATTGAAGTGATGATCTGGGTCCCGGTGCGCGAATTCATGCCCTCGATCCGGCCGCGACGCGAACTGAGATCGCCCGTGACCGAACCCATGTAATCTTCCGGAGTCACAACTTCGACCTTCATGACGGGTTCGAGCAGGACCGGACTGGCCTTGCGGGCCGCCTCCTTGAAGGCGATCGAACCGGCGATCTTGAAGGCCATTTCCGACGAGTCGACTTCGTGATAGCTTCCGAAGACCAGCTTGACGATGACGTCGACCATCTCGTAGCCGGCCAGGATGCCGCCTTCCATCGCCTCGACGACGCCCTTTTCGACGGCCGGGATGTACTCCCTGGGGATGACGCCGCCAACGATCTGATTGACGAACTCGAAGCCCTTGCCGGGCTCGTTCGGCTCGATCTCGAGGACGACGTGTCCGTACTGACCGCGACCGCCGGTCTGGCGCGCGTATTTCTCCTCGGCCTTGGCGGGCTTGCGGACGGTCTCGCGATAGGCGACCTGCGGCTTGCCGACGTTGGCCTCGACGTTGTATTCGCGGCGCAGTCGGTCGACGATGATCTCGAGGTGCAGTTCGCCCATTCCGGAGATGATCGTCTGGTTTGTCTCCTGGTCGGTTGTGACGCGGAACGACGGGTCTTCCTGGGCCAGCTTGCCGAGGGCGACGCCGAGCTTCTCCTGGTCCTGACGCGTCTTGGGCTCGATGGCGAGCGAAATGACGGGCGTCGGGAACTCCATCGCCTCGAGGATGACCGGCTGGTTCTCGGCGCAGATCGTGTCGCCGGTGGTCACCTGCTTGAGGCCCGCGATCGCCACGATCTCTCCGGCGTATGCCTCATCGAGATCCTCGCGCTTGTTGGCGTGCATCTTCATGATGCGGCCGACGCGCTCGCGCGAGTCCTTGGTCGAATTGTAGACATAGGAACCCGACTTGAGCGTGCCCGAGTAGATGCGGGTGAAGGAGAGCTGACCGACGTGCTTGTCGGCCATAATCTTGAAGACGAGGGCCGAGAACGGCTCCTTGTCGTCGGCCTTGCGCTCGACCGTATTGCCTTCGAGATCGGTGCCCTGCATGGCCGTGATGTCGATCGGCGAGGGCATGAAGTCGATGACGGCGTCGAGCAGCGGCTGAACGCCCTTGTTCTTGAAGGCCGTACCGCAGACGACCGGAACCAGCTTGATCGCGATGCATCCGCGGCGCAGCGCGGCGCGGATCTCGTCCTGGCTGATCTCGGCGCCCTCGAGGTATTTCTCGGCGATCTCGTCGTCGACGTCGGCGATCGACTCGATCATCTTCTCGCGGGCGGCTTCAGCGGCGTCCTTCAGATCGGCCGGGATCTCCTCTGTCGAGTACTCGGCGCCCTTGGCCTCGTCTCTCCAGAGGTAGGCCTGCATCTCGATCAGGTCGATGACGCCCTTGAACTGGTCCTCGGCGCCGATCGGCATCTGGACGCAGACCGGATTGGCCGAAAGGCGGGTCCGGATGGTATCGACGGCGTGATCGAAATCGGCGCCGGGGCGATCCATCTTATTAATGAAGGCGATGCGCGGGACGTTGTACTTGTCGGCCTGGCGCCAGACGGTCTCTGACTGCGGCTGAACGCCGGCGACCGCATCGAAGACGGCGACGGCGCCGTCGAGCACGCGCAGGCTGCGCTCGACCTCGATCGTGAAGTCGACGTGGCCCGGAGTGTCGATGATGTTGATCCGGTACTCGTTGCCGTTACGCTTCCAGAAACATGTCGTGGCGGCCGAGGTGATCGTGATTCCCCGCTCCTGCTCCTGCTCCATCCAGTCCATCGTGGCCGTGCCTTCGTGGACTTCGCCGATCTTGTACGACACGCCCGTGTAATACAGGATGCGCTCGGTGGTCGTAGTCTTGCCGGCGTCGATGTGCGCCATGATCCCGATGTTCCGGAATCTGCTTAATGGTGCTTGTCTTGCCATAAAAGTCTAAAATCTAATCAGTAATCAGTAAACGTCCCGGATGAACGAACCGGGCCCCTTCTCCTACCATCTGTAATGCGCGAAAGCCTTGTTGGCTTCGGCCATGCGATGCACGTCCTCGCGCTTCTTGACGGCATTTCCCTTGCCGCCGGCGGCGTCGAGGATCTCGCCGGCGAGCCGGTCGACCATCGTCTTCTCGCCCCGATCGCGCGAATAGTTGACCAGCCAGCGCATTGCCAGCGCCGTCCGGCGGGCGGCGTTGACCTCGACCGGCACCTGATAGTTGGCGCCGCCGACGCGCTTCGATTTGACCTCAACCTTCGGCTGGAGGTTCTCGATCGCCTTCTTGAAGACCTTGAGCGGATCCTCCTGGGTGCGGTCCTTGATCAGGTCGAGCGCTTTGTAAAGGATGCCTTCGGCCACGGCCTTCTTCCCGTCCCACATCAGCGTGTTGATGAACTTGGCGACGAGCGGGCTGTTGTAGACCGGATCCGGCAGAACTTCGCGTTTCGGGACTTCTCTTCTTCTTGGCATATCGACTCTTCAATCCGTACAGCAGGCCTTGCAGCAGGCCCTGCGGCAGGGAACTGTTTAAGTTAAGTTATTTCTTCTTGCCGGCTGCGGCGCCTTCCTTCGGACGTTTGGCGCCATACTTCGAGCGGCCCTGCTTGCGGTTGGCTACGCCGACCGAATCGAGCGTGCCGCGGACGATGTGATACCTCACGCCGGGCAGGTCCTTGACGCGACCGCCGCGGACCAGAACGATCGAGTGCTCCTGCAGGTTGTGTCCGATGCCCGGAATATAGGAGGTCACTTCGATCCCGTTGGTCAGGCGGACACGGGCGATCTTGCGGAGCGCCGAGTTCGGCTTCTTGGGAGTCTGCGTCTTGACCTGCACACAGACGCCGCGGCGCTGCGGGCACGAATCGAGTGCCGGACTGGCCGTCTTGTACTTGACTCTCTTGCGTCCTTTGCGAACTAACTGATTAATCGTTGGCATAGTTATCAATCGCATTCCCTGCCGGCCGGCGAGGCGCAGTCGTCTCCGTATCGCCGCACGGGCAGCTTCGCAGGGCGATCGAACCGATCGCTCGCGAAGGGTCGTTTACACATCGGACAGACGCAGTGCGCCTGCCATGTCTGGTCAGATTCTGTTTATTGGGATGTCCGCGAAAGCGTGCAGATCTGGCGTCCCAAATACGCCGAGTTTTTCTGTGGCGTTATATTGAATGACAGGTGCGATGCCGGCTCGATTTCAGTTCTTGCCGTCAGCACCGGTTTCGGGATTCACCCGGCCGGTCGACCGGGGATCGCTGGAACCATACGCCACAATATTTTCTCAAATGAACCGGTTTTTACCCGATCCGGCAGCGTCTCTGCACTCGAGACCCGCTAACGCTGCCTGTCATGCGAAGATCTTTCTTCGCAAAGCAAGAGATAATATAGATACCGGATGTGCGTGTCAAGTGGCATGCCAGAGATTACAACCCGGCCGGGAATTTTTTTTTGACAGCCGGTGTCAGGTCAGGTGGACGGCGGATCGGACGGTGTTGCAGTGCGCCTCGACTGTGCGGTCGATGTCGCGGGCGTAGCCTCCGCCCATGGTGGTGACGACGGGGATCCGTCGGCGGCGGCAGTTCTCGATGACGAAGATATCGCGCCGGCGAAGTCCCTCGATTGTCAGGCGGAGCCGGCCGAGGCGGTCGCCCTCGTAGGGATCGACGCCGGCCTGGTAGAAGACGAAATCCGGGGCGAAATCGTCGAGGATCGCGGGCAGGTGCGTTTGCAGGATCTCGAGGTAGCGGTCGTCTCCGATGCCGTCCGGGAGTTCGATATCCAGCCTGCTGCGCTCCTTCCGGGCGGGGAAGTTCTTTTCGCCGTGCATCGAGAAGGTGAAAACATCGGGATCGTCCCTGAAGATGGCGGCGGTGCCGTTGCCCTGATGCACATCGCAGTCGATGACGGCGATCCGGCGCGCCAGCCCCTCGCGCTGGAGCACCCGTGCGGCGATCGCGATGTCATTGATCACGCAGTAGCCCTCGCCGTGATCGGGAAAGGCGTGATGAGTTCCCCCGGCGAGATTGCAGGCCACGCCGTAATGCAGGGCATGCCAGGCCGAGAGGATCGTCCCCTGAACCGCCGCGCGGGACCGTCGCACAAGCCCCTCCGACCACGGAAAGCCGATCCGCCGCACCTCGAGCCGTGTCAGTTCTCCGTTCACGCAGCGAAGCCAGTAATCCGGCGTGTGGACGAGCAGGATGTCCCTGTCGGACGCCGGATCGGGCTCGACCAGATTCCAGTCCGAAATCGTCCCCTCCGCAACCAGCCGGTCGCGCACCAGGCGGTACTTCGACATCGGAAACGGATGCGCCGGATCGAGCGGAACGGCATAGCGGTCGGAGTAGCAGATTCTCATATCAGTAGAAAGTAAAAAGTAGAAAGTAGAAAGTAGAAAGCGCTTCATCTCTTTCTACTTTCTACTTTCTACTTTCTACTCTTTTATGGGGATGGGTCTCCGCTCCTCGTCCACAGCGACATAGACGGCTTCGGCCTCCATAACGCGGACGACCTGATCGGAGTCGTGATAGCGCATCGCTTCGACGATGATGGCGA
>CALBSU010000236.1 GCA_937967285.1 uncultured Acidobacteriota bacterium | reverse complement strand
TGATTATGACGCGACAGAAACCATTTTCGGACCTTCTGTTTTCGCGTTCGGCGAACCTGGTTATGTACGGCCTTCTGTCGCTGTATATCGTTTCGTGGATCTACAAAATCATTTTGATGACTCCTCTCGCCAGATAGCTCCCTTACCTGACGGTGAATGTCAGGTTATTGGCCTGTTTGCCGTCGACTGAAAAAAGAATGTCCACCTGACCGCGACCGGCCAGCGCTCTTGAAAGTCTGATATTGGACTGATCAAGTCCGGCAAACTGCCCCTGCGCTCCGGCAAACAGCACCTCTGAATCGATGCCTCCGATTGTGCATGAAACTCCGCCGAGGGAACTCCGGAACCTCCATCCGGTCCCCAGCAGGACGAGAAATACCTGATCTTCGGCAGGGCCCAGGTCGACCGGCAATGCGATGAAACGTCCGACGGACGGATCGTATTCGGCGACCGGCTCATAAATTTCGGTCCCGTCGGGAAGGATGCGGAAAGTAAGGGCTGCTGCCACACCCAGACCGTCGGCGTTTGCGCTGAAAAGTCCGGGAGCGATCGTGCCCAGATTCATCGTCGCGGATGCGACCGAGACGGGATTTTCATCCGTAGTCAGAAGTCTGATCATGATCGGCCCGGGAGTAAGCCCTGCCGGGAGGATATAGTTGATCTGCAGAGGGGAAACAAAGATCAGCTCTGCCGCCCTGTCGGCGCCGGACAGATCCCGGACAAGTATCTGACGGCCGGCCAAAGCATTCTCAAGTTTTAGATTCGAGCTGAACGCGGATTCCTCTGCCAGATTGACGCCGAACATTGCGACGATCGTCTCACCCGCAATCTCAGTGCGATAACTGGCGCTGGAAACGTTGGCTGCGGAAGGGAAATCGACAGCAGTGATCGTCTCCGATGAAGTCAGAGGCCCGCACGGAACGGTCCCTGTATTCTTTGAGAAAGTCACACCGGAAAATGCGATGTTGTAGGTGATGGCTGAAAACAGCAGGCAACTGCTGCCTCCCATTCCCGGATGAATGATCCTGGCATTGCCATTCAGGTCCGTCACAGTGCTGCCGCTGCCCGGACTTGCCGGCGGAGTCGCATCGTACGAATAGGTGATCGTGACCCCTGCTATCGGGATGCCCGACTGGTCCCTGATATGCAGATTGAGCGTATCTGCCCTGGAAGTGATCACAGTCAAAACAATCAGGGCAATAATGAACAGAAGGTTGATGCTGTTTACTTGAACCCGCATAACTGCTCTCCCTTGATTCAACGGGGCGGGTTAAAACTCTAATCAGAATTCTCCTTATTCCTCAGCGGTTGAAGGCATGACTCTCACAATGATACACCTCAGATGATTATCCCAACGACATCGAGGTCATAATTGGT
>CALBSU010000235.1 GCA_937967285.1 uncultured Acidobacteriota bacterium | reverse complement strand
GCTCGGACACGAAGAGCACGACTTTGACCGTCCAGGCCAATACGACGGTGGCGGACCTCTCGCCGGCGACGGTCTGTCAGGGAGCGACCGCGAACTTCACTGCCGCGGCCGGAGGGACTGGTCCGTTCAGCTACGTCTGGAAGGTCGATGATGTGATCGTGCCGGGCGGAGAGATGGCGATGATTTCGACCGGCGCCCTGAGCATCGGGCCTCACACGGTGACGGTCGAAGTGACCGGAACCTGCGGCTCGGCGACGAAGAGCACGACTCTTACCGTTCAGGCCAACACGACGGTGGCGGACCTCTCGCCGCAAACGGTCTGCCAGGGAGCGACCGCGAACTTCACGGCGGTGCCCTCGGGGACTGGTCCGTTCAGCTACGTTTGGAAGGTGGACGACGTTATCGTTCCGGGCGGAGAGATGGCCATGATTTCGACCGGCGCTCTGAGCATCGGGCCTCACACGGTGACGGTCGAAGTGACCGGAACCTGCGGCTCGGACACGAAGAGCACGACTTTGACCGTCCAGGCCAATACGACGGTGGCGGAACTCTCGCCTCAAACGCTCTGCCAGGGAGCGCCCGCGAACTTCACGGCGAGCGCTGATGGAACCGGTCCGTTCACCTATCAGTGGAAACTGGACGGAGCCGACATACCGGGTGAAGTGAACAGCATCGTCAACATAGCAACCGGCTCACTGAGCACCGGCGACCACTCAATCGAAGTCGTGGTCACGGGCGCATGCGGGACGGTGACCAGGGCAACGATCCTGAAGGTCAATCCCAACCCGGTGGCAGCGGCCGGACCGGACCAGAGTCAGTGTCTCGGCGAGACGGGGCCGAATGTCTTTAACATGGACGGCAACGCTCAAAACGGCGCGGCGCTCTGGTCGATCGAGGGGGTGACAGGATCGGCGGCGGCAGTGATCGCAACTCCAACGGATCCGAAGACCTCGGTTTCCGTCACCGGGATCGGCAGCGTCACGCTCAGGCTGACCGTCACCAGCGAGTTGCAACCCACCTGCGGCGTTGTCTTTGACGATGTCGTGCTGACGGTCAGGCCGATTCCGGATGCAACCATCTCCGGACCTCAGATGGTCTGCGATGTGGCTGCGGGCAACACCGCTTCAGTTGAACCTGCCGGTCCGGGTGCGACATATGTCTGGTCGATCGTCAACGGTACGATCGATTCCGGACAGGGAACCAGGGCCGTCAGTTGGACCTCCGGTGCGCCCGGCGTCACGAAGCTGACGGTCGTTGTGACATCCGCGGAAGGCTGTTCGGCGACCGGATCGATTGAGATTCCAGTCGAGGACTGCCCGACCGATGTCTCGATCGTCAAGACGGGCTCATCGCCCATTGCGTACGAGAATACCGCTTTCACGTATACCCTGACGGTCACCAACAACGGTCCGGGCGGAGCGGCGGGCGTCGTTGTGACGGATATTCTGCCCGCGGGGGTGACGCTGCAATCGGTCACCACGTCTCAGGGCAGCTGCACCGGAACGACGACGGTGACCTGCGACCTCGGAAATCTGCCGGCATCGACCACGGCGACGATCACGATTGTGATATATATCCAGCCGGGGCTGATCTGCACTGAAATCTGCAACGTCGCACGGGTCACAACCACCGATGTCGATACCGATCCGTCGAATAATGAATCAAGGCTCTGCAACTATGTCGACAGGCAGCCTGCGGGGCCGGGGATGAACCTCCCTTGGGATTCCCAGATCAGCGACGACAAGTCCGGGTCGGTGCTCATCTTCCCGTTCTATACCTCAGACGCAACGCGTCCGAATCTGGTCAATTCGCGGATCAATATCACCAATATCGATCAGACGCGAAATGTCTGCATCCATCTCTTCTTCGTGGATGGAGCGTCCTGCAGCGTGGCCGATCAGTTCGTCTGTCTGACAGCCAATCAGACCACGTCATTCCTGCTCTCGGAGATCGATCCGGGAGTCAACGGTTACCTGATCGCGGTTCAGGTGGACTGCGCAACCGGGTGTCCCGTCAACTACAACTCGCTGATCGGAGACGCTTACGTCAAGACGTCGGGCGGGCACTGGGGGAATTACGGCGCCGAAACGATCGCCGCCGATCCGTGCATCCTGACGCCCTGCGATACCAGTTCGCTGACAGCCGAATTGAGGTTCGACGGAACGCGTTACAACCGGCTGCCGCAGGTGCTGGCGCTGTCCAGCATCCCCAGCCGGGTGGACGGTAACGACACGCTGCTGGTGGTCGATCGCATCGGCGGCAACACCATGGTCGGATTGCTTCCGCTCGGCCCAATGTTCGGCATTCTCTACGATGAGGCCGAAAAGCCGTACAGCTTCACCTTCGCAACCGATGCCTGCCAGCTCAAAGGCTCGCTCGGCAACAGTTTCCCGCGGACCGTGCCGCGCTTCGATACGGTCATTCCGGCGGGAAGAAGCGGGTGGATGAAGTTCTGGACGCAGCAGCAGGGAGGAATCGTCGGCATCTCCATCAACCAGAACCCGGCGGTGGCGGCCGGACCCGGAGCCTTCGGCGGCGCCAGGTCGCTCCATAAACTGACCCTCGCCAATTCGGTCACGCTGGAGATTCCGATCTTCCCGCCTTCGTGCCGGTAAAGAGTGAGAGCGGCGCCTTCGGGCGCCACTTTTTTACAACCCGAATCGCCCCTGAAAGGCCCGCTCGCGGGCCTTTCAATCCCTGTTCTGTGGTAAAATACGGGGCGTATGCACCTCCGGACCATTGAAGCCGTCAACTTCCGCAACCTCGCCGGATCGATCGAATTCTCCCCCGGATTGAACGTCATTCATGGCGCCAACGCTCAGGGAAAGAGCGGCTGGCTCGAGGCCGTCTACCTGCTCGCGACGACCAAATCCTTCAGGACTTCATACCCGAAAGAGGCAATTCGTCACGGCGAGAACGAGGCGGTCCTGCGCGGCAGCGTGGCTCGCGGCTCTCTGATCAAGGAGATCCAGCTCCAGATCACTGAAACATCGAAGCGGACCTTCCTCAACGCCAGGCGCGAGCCGGTCGCGAGATATCTCGGAATTCTGGACGCCATCGCCTTCACGGCCGAGGAGATGCAGATCGTCAGGGGCGCGCCCGATTCCCGCCGCAAGTTTCTGGACCGCGGGATCTTCGGTGTCCAGCCGTCCTATCTCGGGACCCTCAACGAATACAATCGCGTGCTCAAGCAGAAGAATGCCCTGCTGCGAGAAGCATCCGAGTCAGACGACCCGGCGGCATACGGGGATCTGATCGCGCCGTGGAACGACCAGCTCATCGCGCTCGGGACGGAGATCCACAGGGCGCGGAGCGGTTATGTCGAAAAGCTGAATTCGCGGCTCGCTCCGGAACTCTTCCAGAACGAAACGATTCGCATCCGCTACAAATCATCGCTCGAAGGCAAGGGCGACCTCGAAGATTATCCCGAGACGCTGCGGAACCGGCTGGCTCTGCGGCTCAAGAACGAGATCGCCATCGGCTACTCGCTGGTTGGCCCCCACCGGGACGACCTCGAGATCCTTTTCGACGGGTACGAGATCGCCCGTTACGGAAGTTCGGGACAGCAGCGAAGCGCCCTGCTTATTCTTGATCTGGCGCAACTGAGCGTGTACCATGACGTTTTTGAAGAGTACCCCATATTTCTGATCGACGATCTCGATGCGGAGCTGGATCGGACGCGCATCGAGATCCTGCTCAATTACCTGGATGGTCGGGCACAGACGATCGTCTCGACCTCAAAGCGGTCCATCGCGGATCGCTATCGAGATCGTGCCGCGACCTTCCTGGTTCAGGGGGGCAGGCCAGTCGAGGATGTTTCTGCGACGAATGGCGAATCTCAGGAGGCGTCACCTCAGGCCACCCGGCCATTCGAATCGTTGCAATCCTCCAAAATCCGGGAGTTTGACGGAGACGATGCGTCAGGAGACGATCTCACCGGGATCGATCCCCGGCATCGCGCCCCGTTCTGAGCCGGTGCTCCAGTCGGATCCGTCCGGATCGGCGGACAACTCATCGAATTCCAAAAGGCTGAATAACTAAACTTTATGAAGGCGAAAGAGAAAAAGAATCAGAAGAATGAAGCGGACGGCAACAAAGGCCTCTACGGCGCCGAACAGATCACCGTTCTCGAGGGACGCGACGCCGTCCGCAAGCGTCCGGCGATGTACATCGGATCGACGGGAGATCTCGGACTGCATCATCTGGTCTACGAGATCGTCGATAATTCGATCGACGAGGCGCTGGCGGGATATTGCGACAAGATCGAGGTGACCATCCATCTCGACAACTCGATCACCGTCGAGGACAACGGCCGCGGAATACCGGTCGATATGCATCCGACCGAGAAGCGCCCGGCCGCCGAAGTCGTCATGACCGTCCTCCACGCCGGCGGCAAGTTCGACAGCAACGCCTACAAGGTATCGGGCGGTCTGCATGGCGTCGGCGCATCCTGCGTCAACTTCCTCTCCGAGATGATGCGCATGGAGATCAAGCGCGACGGAGGCGTCTACGAGCAGGAATACCAGCGCGGCATCCCCGTCGCGGCGCTCAAGAAGACCGGCACCTCTAAGCGCCACGGCACGAAGATCACCTTCAGGCCCGATTCCGAGATCTTTACCACGACCGTCTTCAGCTTCGAGAAGCTGTCGGAGCGGCTGCGCGAGAAGGCATTTCTCAACAAGGGCATCAGGATCACGATCGTCGACGAGCGCGATGATGCCGAGAAGAAGCACGAATTCTATTACGAGGGCGGAATCGCAGAGTTCGTCAAGCACCTCAACAAGAACAAGAACGTTCTCCACTCCAAACCGCTCTATTTCGAAAAGCCTGCGAGCGACGACGACACGCTGAGCATCGAGATCGCGCTCCAGTACAACGACGCCTACGACGAGAAGGTCTTCTCCTTCGCCAACAACATCAACACGGTCGACGGAGGAACGCATCTCTCCGGCTTCCGGTCGGCGCTCTCTAAGGCGATCAACAAGTACGCCCAGACTTCCGGGCTGATCAAGGACTTCAAGGGGCAGCTCTCGGGCGACGACGTGCGCGAGGGTCTGGTCGCCGTGATCGCGGTCAAGCTCCCGCAGCCGCAGTTCGAGGGGCAGACCAAGGGCAAGTTGAACTCGGATGTTCAGGGGCCGGTGACGTCGTTCTTCTACGACAAGCTGAACACCTATTTCGAGGAGCACCCGTCGGTCGCCAAGTCGGTCGTCGGCAAGGCGGTCGAGGCCGCGCGCGCGCGCGAGGCCGCACGCAAGGCCCGGGAGATCGTCCGCAAGGGGGCGCTCAACTCGCTCAACCTGCCCGGCAAACTGGCCGACTGCTCGGAGAAGGATCCGGCAGTCTGCGAAATCTACATCGTCGAGGGAGACTCAGCAGGCGGCAGCGCCAAACAGGGTCGCGACCGTCGCACACAGGCCATCCTGCCGCTCAAGGGCAAGATCCTCAACGTCGAGAAGGCCCGCTTCGACAAGATGCTCTCGCACAGCGAGATCAAGACCCTCATCACCGCGCTCGGCTGCGGCATCGGTAAGGATGATTTCGATATCGAAAAACTGCGCTATCACAAAATCATCCTCATGACGGATGCCGACGTCGACGGCAGCCATATCCGGACGCTGCTCCTGACCTTCTTCTACCGCCAGATGCCGCAACTGCTCGAGCACAAGACGGCTGAGGGCGAGGTCAAAAGCTACGTCTATATCGCTCAGCCGCCCCTCTACAAGGTCAAAAAGGGCAAATCCGAGCGGTATATCAAGGATGAGCGCGAGATGAACCGTTACCTCATGAAGAAGGCGACTGAAGAGGTCTCGGTAACGGTCAAGAAGACCGGCGAGAAGTACGAGGGCAAGGAATTGACGGCTCTCCTCGAGATGCTGGTCGAATTCAACGCCTACTACAACAAGCTCGAACGCCGGCTGCTCGATCGCCGCATAGTCGACGTCGTGCTCGAAGCCTTCAGCGGCCGCAAGGGGCTGCTCCAGAAGGCCAATCGCAAGATCCACGATGTCTTCGCCGACGAGAAACTGCTCGGCAAGGTCGAGGAGGCGCTCGCAGAGGCAGAGTTCAAGACCGAACTCAGCTCCGACGAGGAACACGGCCTCTCCGAGATCGAGATCCAAAACGTGACCAACGGGACCAGCGTCGCAATCGACTGGGAACTGGCCACGCACGTCGAGTTTCAGCGCGCCGTCGAACTCTACAAGTCATTCGTCCCGCTGAGCCAGCCTCCGTTCGTCATCCGCGAAGGCAGCAACGAAACCGAGGTCGAAAGCCGCGACGACATGCTCGAACACATCATCTCGGCTGCAAAGAAAGACCTCCACATCCAGCGCTACAAGGGCCTTGGCGAGATGAATCCGGAACAGCTCTGGGAGACGACCATGGACCCCGAGAAACGGACGCTCCTCCAGGTCCGCATCGACGACGCCGTCGAGACAGACGAGATCTTCACCGTTCTCATGGGCGACCAGGTCGAACCGCGCCGCCGCTTCATCGAAGAGAACGCTCTCGATGTCAAGAATCTGGATATCTAGTTTAGTAGAAAGTAGAAAGTAGAAAGTAGAAAGTAGAAAGTAGAAAGTAGAAAGTA
>CALBSU010000234.1 GCA_937967285.1 uncultured Acidobacteriota bacterium | reverse complement strand
AGTCTGACCGGCAGATCGCTCCTGAGCCGCCGGATCTCAGCCAGCGTGTGGACGCAATCGGCGATCCGCTTGACCGGACGAAAGTTCGAAACGTGCAGGATTATTTTCTCTCCGTTCGGGGACAGTCGCCGGCGAAGATCGGGGACTTCCCGTCGCGCATAGTCATGGGCGTTGATGAAATTGGGGATGACCTCGACGTTCCTGATGCCGAATGTCTTGTAGGTCTCAGCGGCGAGGTACTCGGAGATCGCCGTCACGGCATCGGATTGCGCGATCGAGAACCGCGTGATCGGCAGAAAACTGCTGCGCGCGCCGACCAGCGTGATGTCCGTCCCGTGAAGAGTTGTGACGAACGGAAGATACCGCTTCCCCTTGAGCATCTCTCGCGCGAGAAAAGCAGCGGTCGCGTGCGGGATGGCGTAATGCATGTGCAGAACGTCGAGGTTCTGTGATTCCGCGACCTCGACTATCTTCGATGCCAGCGCCAGATCGTATGGAGGGAATTCGAAGAGCGGATAATCGAAGACATCGACCTGATGAAACTGGACGCGATCGCTGAGAGGGCAGATGCGAGTCGGCAGAGCGTAGCTGATGAAATGAACGCTGTGACCGCGTGCCGCCAGTTCCCTGCCCAGCTCAGAACCGACAATGCCGCTGCCTCCGTATGTCGGAAAGACTGTGATGCCGATGTTCATCAGGAGTACATGTTCATCCGTCTGGTCAGCAGAGCAACGGGGTCATCGACATTGAGCGCCTCGCGGACCAGGAACGGCTCCCCGTAATCGACGCCGATCATGGCGCCGAAGTAACCGTCCCGGGCTTCGATCTCCCTCAGAAAAGCCGGCGTGCTGACGCGGGTCTGCAACTCGGAACTCTCAGGATTGTGGAATTGCGACGCATGCGCCCGGATGGCTCGCCATTTGACGTCGTTGGTTTCCGAGACATCGACGATGAAGGTCGGCGGCGTTGTTCGAGGAAACAGAAAGCAGGCGACGCATGACGGGCGCCATCTTTCGAGTCCGTGGTCTTCGTCGTATTTTTTGAGTCCGGCAAGATGAGCCGCTTCGCGAACGAGTCTGGAAGTGTGAGCGTGATCGGGATGCGGATCGTCCCAGTGCTGAGTGAAAACCAGGCGCGGTCTCAGGCGGCGAAGCGCCCGGACGAAGGCCACCCTGTTCTCCTCCGTGAGCATGACGCGCGAATCGCCGAGGTCCAGATTCTCCCTCAATTCGACGCCGAGGATCGAAGCGGCCTCTGCGGCTTCAGTAGCGCGCTGTTCAGGGGTGCCGCGCGTCCCTTTTTCGCCTCGCGTCGCGTCGACTATTCCGATCCGGTAACCTGCCCGTGACAACTTCGCCAGCGTCCCGCCGATCGAAAGCTCGACATCGTCGGGGTGAGCCGCTATCGCCAGAATGTCAAGTTTATGTGATCCGTCCATTGTGGAGTGCGGCGCCCGCGGGCGCCGCTATCATTCAATTCGACATGCCCCGATTGCGTCTGGTGGCCGTCGGAAGCTGGCCGCTTTCGGTTCTGGCGTAGTATCCCTGTCGGGTTCGGGCAACCAGCTTGCGTCCGCCCTTCTGGCCGATCTGCACTTTGACCGTCCTGAAAGTGCCGTCGCGCTTGTCGTTTGACGGATAGTAACTGAGGACGTACTGGGTGCGCAGATCCTTGGCGATCTGCGCAGCAATCTGAGGCATTTCGGTCAGATCCTTGGGAAAGAAAGCTCTGCCGCCTGAATCGTCGGCCAGTCGAGAGAGCAGCTCCTTGGCCTTCTTCGCGGGCGACCGGCCGAAGAATGATCGCTGATCCTCCTCCTCGTCGATGAATCCGACGAGATAGACCTGGACCTCGTTCTCCTTGATCGCCTCCATCACCTCTTTCTCCTTGACGGAGCTGTTCTTCTCGAGACCGTCGGTGATGACGATGAGAGCCTTGCGTCGCTGTTTGCCTTTCTCCTGGGCATAATCGGATGTGGCGATGATGGCGTCGAGCAGTGACGTTCCGCCGCTGGTGAAGAGTTCGCCGAGCGCATCCTCGAGCTCGCGCCGGTCGGAGCTGAAATCCTGGACCAGTTCCGGCTCGGCCTTGAACTGGGCGAGGAAAGCCTCGTCGTCCGGTCGCATCTGTTTGATCAGATCGAGAGCGGCGTTGCTGACGTCCTGCAGTTTCGACCGCATGCTGCCCGATGTATCGATCACCATCCCGAAGCTCAAGGGGACCTCCTCGCGGCTGACCTCTTCGATCGTCTGCCTGATCTTGTCCTCATAGACCTCGAAATCGTTCTTGTTGAGATCGAAGATCGGCTGATTGTTCTGATCGACCACAGTCACGTCCAGCAAGACCAGATCGGTGTCGAGCTTGATGGTGCTGTCCTTGTCCAATGCCGGATCTTCGGCCTGCGCTCCCTGCCTCCGGTCGCCCTGTTTCTGCCTCGGATCCTTCGGGTCCTGCTTCTGTTTAGGCTGGGGCGGCTGCGGAGGGTCCTGCGCGCCGGCCTGTCGCAGCACCGGCGAAAAGACCAGAGCGGAAAGCAACAGGACTGTCGCTATGGTCAGAAATCTGGGATTCGGCATCTCTCGCTCCTTGTTGACGGTTACCAATCTCGGGGGTTCCGATCACTTCACGGAAAACCTTCATTATTATACATCTTTCGCAGGCCGGATGCTTGAACGACGCCCCGGCAGGCTTCCCCGTCGGAAAAAATTCGTTTAAAGTTGCGGCCTGACCTTTTTCGCGTCCGGGATTTAATTTCTGACAATTGGGAATGTGACTGACAATGAAGATAGCGACATGGAACGTCAACTCGATCGGCGTCCGTCTGCCGCAGGTTCTGGAATGGCTGGATGGCAATCGTCCGGATGTGCTCTGCCTGCAGGAGATCAAGTGCGTGGACGCGAAGTTCCCGGCCGCAGCATTCAATGAGGCGGGATATCAGGCCGAGATCTTCGGTCAACCGACATACAACGGCGTGGCGATCCTGTCGTTGTCGGATCAGAAGGACGTGGTGCGCGGCCTGCACGACGACGATCCTGAATCTCAGCGACGCCTGATCGCCTCGACCGTCGGAAAAGTGACCGTCATCAACGTCTACGTGCCGAACGGATCAGAAGTTGGATCCGACAAGTACCGGTACAAGCTGGAATGGCTGGGCCGCCTGCGGTCGATGCTCGATGCGCATTTCAAGTCCGGCAATCCGATCTTACTCTGCGGCGATTTCAACATCGCGCCGGAAGACAGGGATGTTCACGATCCGGCGCTCTGGGAGGGCAAAATCCTGTGCAGCGAACAGGAGCGCGAAGCCCTCGGACGGATAAGCGACTGGGGTTTCATCGACGTGGTGCGGAAGCACCGGACCGAGAGCGGTCTCTTTTCGTGGTGGGACTATCGCGGCGGCGGTTTCAGGCGCAATCACGGACTGCGGATCGACCACCTCTGGGCCACTGAGCCCCTCGCATCACGAAGCATCGATGCCTGGATCGACAAAATACCACGGGCGCTGGAGAAACC
>CALBSU010000233.1 GCA_937967285.1 uncultured Acidobacteriota bacterium | reverse complement strand
GATCCTTCGGGGGTGGCGGGTTGGCTGAGGCCGTCGGTCGAGGCGCTGCTGCGGTCGGGGACCGATCCTTCGATCCTGTTCGATGACGAGAGCGGGCGGGTGAGAGATCTGGCGAAGGTCGCCGGCAGATATCTGGAGTTACTGGCCGCGAGAGAAATGGTCGATCCGGCGCAGGCGCTCTGGCGTGCGGCGGAACTGGGGTTGGAGCGAAGGCAGTCGCTGATTTACGGATATTTCCGGCCGCGGGCGGATGAACTGACGCTGATCGACGCGCTGGCTGGAGATGGCAGCGTTTTCCTGCTGCCGGCGGGTGAGGAGCCGCTCTTTCGGGCAAATCGCGAGGCGATCCGGCATCTCAAGGATCGGGGATGGGAGATCGGCCCGACTGACCCGACTGCAAGGGCATACGGTCAGCGCGTGGCGGCGGCATTTGCGAGCGGCGGAAAGACTGAGGCTTCGGCTTATCGCTACTCGAACATCGAGGAAGAAGCGCGCGGGGTGCTGGCCCGGGTCAAGAAGCTGCTGCTCGACGGGGTATCGCCGGGCGAGATTGTGATCGCAGCGAGGGACGAACGGCTCTACGGCCCGCTGATCGAAGCGATCGGCTGGGAGTACGGCGTGCCGGTCAATCTGCTCTACAAGATACCGGTTTCAGAGACGCGTTTCGGAAGCTGGCTGAAGCTGCTGCTTGAGACCGTAACGGACGGTTTCGAGTTCGAGCCCGTGACACGGATGATGATGCATTCGCTTGGGCCGGGGCTGCCGGGGGATGTCTGGAGCCGGTCGAGGAGAGCGCACACGAAGGGCATCGAAGGCTGGACGGAGCTGGGCGTCGATCCGGGACCGCTCGACTGGCCGCGGATGGCGGCGCGAAAGGAGTTCGCCGAACTGCTCTTCGCAGCGCTCGATCGATACAGGATCAGGGCGAAATCGGCGATCTGGTCGCGAGAGCTGACGGCATACAACACATTCCGCGCATCGTGGGATGCGCTCGACAGTCCCGATGAGCCGGTCTCGATCGAGGAGTTCGCGGGCGGCGTGAGGGATCTGATCGAATCGTTGAGCGTGGATTATCAGCCGGGCGGTTACGGGATCGAGATGCATGCTCCGCAGAACCTTTTCGGATCGAGCTACAGGCACGTCTTCATCGTCGGGATGGCTGAAGGAATTCTGCCGGCGCCCGTGACGGAAGATCAGGTATTGGATTTCCACGAGAGGAAACGCCTGGCGGCGAAAGGCATGAGGCTCGATTCGGCGGCGGATATGGCGCGGCGCGAGGAACTGGCGTTCTATCTGACGCTCTGCACCGCCACGGAGCGGATCACATTCAGCTATCCGATGATGAACGGACGGGAGCAGCTGATCGAGAGCCCTTATCTGAAGAGGCTTGGGATCGCAGTCGAACCCGGTCCGCGAATCGGGCCGGCCAGCGCGGAGGAGGCTCGGCTGTTTTCGCTGAGAAGCCCTGATGCCCGTTTCGATGATGACGCCCGGGATGCGGCACGGCACGCGCTCGAAGTCGAATGGCGCAGGGAGAGTTCCGAGCCGCAGGACGAATACGACGGAATGACCGGCCGGCCGCTGAATGCTGATGAGCGGGAATGGAGCGCCTCGCAACTGACGGCGATCGGTCAGTGTCCGTTCAAATGGTTCGCGCAGAAGGTGCTCGGCATAAATGAACCGGAAGAGATGGAGGCCGAGCTGACGCCGGCGCTGCGGGGACAGCTCTACCATAAAACGCTGGAACTGGCGTTGAAGAATGCCGGGGCGGATCCGAGGCAGGTCGCGCTCGATCGCCTGGAAGCTGCGTTCCTGCAGGCCGAGGAGGAGATCGGGATACCGGAACTGCCTGCGTGGTATGCGCAGAGGAGGGAGTATATTCAACTGTTGCGGCGGGCGATCGAATCCCCGGACTTCATCCTGCCCGGCGCACGTGTGATCGAAACCGAGAAGAATTTCAACTGGATGTGGCACGGATTGAAGGTCAGAGGGTACATCGACCGGATCGACGAGACTCCGGACGGGATAGTCATGATCGACTACAAGACCGGCAAAAGCGTTCCTCCGGGCGT
>CALBSU010000232.1 GCA_937967285.1 uncultured Acidobacteriota bacterium | reverse complement strand
AAAGTAGAAAGTAGAAAGTAGAAAGTAGAAAGTAGAAAGTAGAAAGTAGCGCACGCATGAACGAGTTTCATGGTTGCAAATTTAACATCCGTTTTTCAGGATTTCTTTCTACTTTCTACTTTCTACTTTCTACTACTAATTACTGAATATAAATCTGAACATTATTAGCCGATTTCCCGTCGACGACGACTGAGACATCGACGACGCCTCTGCCGCGCAGGGATTGGGGCAGTTTGACGTTGACCTGATCGAGTCCGGTGAAGGTGGGATGTGAGCCGATGTAGCCTATCTCGGCCGCGACTCCGCCGATGGTGACGCGCGAGTTGCCGAGGCTCGTCCTGCGCCGCAACCCGGTGCCATAGAGCACAAGATACGTCGGCTGGCTTGTCGTTCCGACCGATATCGGCCGCGCGGAACCGTCGTTATTGGCTATCGACTGATACCTGACGCCGTCGACGGTGGTCAGCGCGGCCGGCAATCCCTGCCCGTTAGATCCCCAGGTGAAAATACTCGGACTGACCGATTCGACCGCGGCCTGACCGGCGGCGATGAGCGCTCCGTTGTAGGCCACATTGACGGATGCCGCGCCCGGGCTGACGCTGGCCGGGATGACGTAATTGATCTGCGACGGCGAAACGTAGATGAGAGGCGCCGCCACGCCGTTGACCGTGACGGTTACTCCTCCCATCGACGTGGGCAACGGAATACCCGTCGCGCCGGCCGTCGAATACGCGATGTTCGTGCCGAATGCGGCAGCCAGAGAATCCGGCGCGACCGACTGGCGGAAGTTCGCGGCATTGAGCGTCTGCACGTTGGCGGCCGCGCCGCTGTCCATCGTGGCATCGATGTACTGACCGAAATCGGTCGTCCAGTAATACCGATATCTGCTCGATGCGTTGTAGACCCTGCTCACTCCGATGACTCTGAAGTTCGGATTGAGCATGATCGTGTTGTGTGTCGGCGAGTTCTTCCACTGCTGGAACGTCGTCGGCGCATCGCTGTAACCGGCCGCGATGTTCTCTCCCTTGCTGCCGTTGTAGCCGTAACCGAAAGCCTGCATTCTGGCAAACGGGTCCCGCCCGAGACTGTCGATATGATTGAAGTAGTTCTTCGTCGCCATGTCGGTGCTCAGCCAGTCGGCCGATTTCATGAGCGCGATCGAGACCTTGAGCCTAACCAGGCCGGCCTGGGCCCGGTAATCATTGATCAGATCGACCATCTTCTGCTCCTCGGCATCGAGCGTCTGACCTGACACATAACAACTGATCGACATCAGAAACGCCAGGAAGAACGTCCTGACAACTGCCGTCCGATGAACTGAAAACCGCTTCATAATGTACTGCTCCACCTGACTGCCGGAAGAGGTGCGCGGACGCACTCCCGCCTGTACAGCTCTATTAATTGATGATCATTATATTTTCGCGGGCTGGGTGAGGTAGCTGCCTGCGCAGCACAGACACGTGAATTCAATTACGCGATCTGATGAACGTCGCAGGGGGAAAATGGATGTTCGGAAAAAGGGCTTGATCGACAGGGCTCGGTTCGTCGTTCCGAAATCCGTTCGGGGTCAGGAGCTATTTTTACCACACTGCCACGATGGCTGTAAAGCGGGGGTGATTTCAGGACTCGAACCGCCCGGTAGATTCGTTTTTCGGTCCGAGTGTGTATAATTATCGACTAAACATCCATACCACAATAACTTTGGAGGCAATACCAATCCCATGACCAATCACGTGAAACGCGTGGCGCTCGCCTATTCCGGCGGGCTCGATACATCGATCATCATTCCGTGGCTCAAGGAGAACTACAACTGCGAGGTCGTGGCGATTGCCGCCGACGTCGGACAGGCCGAGGAACTGGACGGGTTGAACGAGAAGGCCATCGCCACCGGCGCCGCTGAGATCTACATCGAGGACCTGCGTCACGAGTTCGTGACCGAGTATATCTGGCCGACGCTGCGCGCCGGCGCGGTCTATGAGCACAAGTACCTTCTCGGGACGTCTTTCGCGCGTCCCGTGATTGCCAAGAAGCAGGTCGAGATCGCCAAACAGACCGGTTGCGACGCGCTGGCGCACGGCTGCACCGGCAAGGGGAACGACCAGGTCCGCTTCGAGCTGACCTTCAAGGCTCTGGCTCCCGAGATGACGGTCATCGCTCCGTGGCGCGAGTGGGACATCGTTTCGCGCGAGGACGCTATCGATTACGCCAACGAACGGCAGATTCCGATCACCGCCAGCCGGGAGAAGATCTACAGCCACGACCGCAACATCTGGCACCTCTCGCACGAGGGCGGAATCCTCGAAGATCCCGCCAATGAGCCTGACGAGGCGATGTTCGAACTGACCGTTTCACCGCTTGCAGCCCCCGACACTCCCGAATACGTCGAGATCGGCTTCGAGAAAGGAACGCCGGTTTCGGTCAACGGCGAGCATCTCGATCCGGTACCGCTGCTCGAGAAACTGAACGTCATCGGCGGACGCCACGGCATCGGTCGCGACGATCTGGTCGAGAACCGGCTTGTCGGCATCAAGTCGCGCGGAGTCTACGAGACGCCCGGCGGCACGCTCCTGCTGGCGGCTCTGCGCGAACTGGAAGCTCTCTGCCTTGACCGCGAAGCATCGCATTACAAGGAGCTGATCGCGCTCAAGTACGCCGAGATGGTCTATTTCGGCCAGTGGTTCACGCCGCTCCGCGAGGCGCTCGACGCCTTCGTCAATTCGCTGATGGAACCCGTCACGGGAAGCGCGCGCCTCAAGCTCTACAAGGGCAACGTGATCATCGCGGGAAGGACGTCGCCCAACACGCTCTATCGTCCCGACCTCGCGTCGTTCACGATGGGCGCCGGCTACGACCAGCGCGATGCGGCGGGCTTCATCAATATCTTCGGCCTCCCGCTTCAGGTCCACGCGCTGACGAGGAAGTGATACGTCATCCACTGAAGGAGAAAGATCATCCACAAAGGACACGAAGATTCACAAAGGAAGATAAGAAACCGTCTTTGTGAGCCTTCGTGTCCTTTGTGGATGATCTAATTCTTCGTGTGACTTCGTGGACAGTTAAGATATGGACACGCTCGACTGCATCATCATCGGAGGAGGGCCGACGGGCCTGGCGTGCGCGATCGAGGCGTCGCGAGCCGGACTCTCGCATCTGGTCATCGAGAAGGGCTGCCTGGTCAATTCGCTCTACAACTATCCGACGCAGATGACCTTCTTCACCACGCCGGAGCTGCTCGAGATCGGCGACCTGCCCTTCGTCTGCGAGCGTGAGAAGCCGAACCGGATCGAGGCGCTCAAATATTACCGGCGTGCGGCCGAGACGTACGATCTGCGGATCAGGCAGTACGAGCGGGCGGTCGGGATCGAGGGCGCGGACGGCGCATTCACGATCGAGACAGAGCACACGCAGACCGGCGAGCGGAACACGTATCAGGCGCGCAAGCTGATCATCGCGATCGGGTATTACGATCATCCGAATTTCATGGGGATTCCGGGCGAGGACCTGCCGAAGGTCTCGCACTACTACAAGGACGCGCATCCCTTTTACGACCGGCAGGTGGCGATCATCGGAGGAGCCAATTCGGCGGCGATTGCGGCTCTGGACCTGCACCGGCACGGCGCGCACGTAACGATGATCCATCGCGGCGAGGCGCTGCGCCCGACGATCAAGTACTGGATCCTGCCCGATATCGACAATCGCATCAAAAACGGCGAAGTGAAGGCCTATTTCAGGACGATCGTGACCGGGATCGAGCAGACCGTCATTCGCATCCGCGATCTGGAGAGCGGCGAGGAGTCCGAGCTGCCGAACGACTTCGTCTTCGCGTTGACCGGATACCATACCGACAACGATTTTCTGCGAATGGCCGGGGTTGCGATCGATCCTGAGACGATGAAGCCCTCGCATTCGCCCGAGACGATGGAATCGAATGTTCCGGGGATCTACCTGGCAGGAGTCGTCATCGCGGGCCGCGAGACCGGCAGGATATTCATCGAAAACGGGCGTTTTCATGGCGGCCAGATCATCCGCCACATGGCTGCCGCCCTGGGCCGGGGATGACAGCGTCCCGTGTGATATTATTATTTTCGTTTTCAGGCACGGAGATCGGGCGTCGAGATCCGCGCCGGCATAATAATACAGATACAGGAACCATCACGGAATCATGATGCACAACGACAGACTGCTTCGCGCTTGCCGGTTTCAGGAGGTTGACCGGTCACCGGTCTGGATGATGCGGCAGGCGGGACGCTACCTTCCGGAATACCGCGCCGTCCGCGGTAAAACTACATTTCTCGAACTCTGCAAGACGCCTGAGATGGCGGCAGAGGTCTCGATGCAGCCGTACGACATTCTCGGCGTCGACGCAGTGATCATGTTCTCGGACATCCTGATCCCCGTCGAGGCGATGGGGATGAAGCTGGACATCGTCGAGAGCAAAGGGCCGGTCATCGAGGACCCGATCAGAAACGATGATCAGGTCGAGAAACTGATCGTCCCCGATCCGATCGAAAAGACGGGCTTCGTCATGGATCTGATCCGGCTGCTGAGGCGCCAACTGAACAATGAGGCGCCGCTGATCGGATTCGCCGGAGCGCCCTACACTTTGGCATCGTACATGGTCGAGGGCGGGACGTCGAAGAACTACGCCGAGGTCAAGCGGATGATGTTCGCGCACCCGGCCCTGCTCCACAAACTGCTGGCGAAGATCGCTGACGCGGTGACCGACTATCTCAACGCGCAGATCGAGGCCGGCGTGCAGGTTGTTCAGCTCTTCGACACCTGGGCCGGGGACCTCTCGTCCGCCGACTACGAGGAGTTCGCCCTGCCCTACCAGCAGCGGATACTCGAACGTCTTCATCGCGGCCCCGAAGGGCTCGGCGTGCCGGCGACGCTCTACGTCAACGGATGCAGCCACATCCTCGAGAAGATGGCCACGTCCGGAGCGAATGTGTTGAGCATCGACTGGAGGATCGATATCGGCGAGGCGCGGCGGCGGCTCGACAATGCCGGTTTCGATCATCTGGCGCTGCAGGGGAATCTGGATCCGTGCGCTCTTCTCGGAACGCCTGAGACGATCGCCGCCGGAGTCCGCGAGATACTCAGGAAAGCCGGCCCGGTCGGCCACATCATGAACCTCGGCCACGGGATCATGCCGATGGTTCCGGTCGAAAACGCTCGCGCATTCATCAACGCCGCCAAGGCGGGCATCAAGGAGATCGCCTGAAACGGATCAATTACGCCGGAATCATTATTTTATGAATCAGTCATTTCAGAAGATCACGGAATATGAGGGCATCACCGAATACAGGCTGCTCTCGAACGACCTGAAGGTGCTCCTCGTGCCGAGGCGCGCCGCTCCGGTCGTGGCTTTTATGGTCGTCTACCGCGTCGGATCGCGAAACGAAGCGGTCGGGCACACCGGCTCGACCCACCTGCTCGAACACATGCTCTTCAAGGGCACGCCGACCTACAACAAGCAGAACGGAACTCAGATCGCGTCCGTGCTTCAGCGCCAGGGAGCCGTCTTCAACGCCGACACGTGGTTCGACAGAACACGGTATTACGAGATGCTGCCGTCGGATCAGCTCGATCTGGCGGTTCATCTGGAAGCCGACCGGATGCGCAACTCTTACATCGCCGACGAGGACCGCCAGTCGGAGATGACCGTCGTCCGCAACGAGCTCGAACGCGGAGAGAACGACCCGTCGAGGATCCTCGATGAGCGGCTCTGGGCGTTCGCCTTTCGCGAGCATCCCTACCATCATCCGACGATCGGCTGGCGTGCCGATGTCGAGGGCGTGCCGACATCGCGGCTCAAGGAGTTCTACGATACCTACTATCATCCGAACAATGCGACGGCGATCGTGGTCGGAGATTTCGATGACGATGCGGCCCTCGAGCTGATCGAGAAGTATTTCGGGCCGATCCCGCGTTCGGCGCATGAGATCCCGCCGATGTACACGGTCGAGCCGGCGCAGGAGGGCGAAATCCGGTTCGTTCTCCGGCGTGCCGGTCAGCTCGGGATCGTCGAAATGGGCTGGCACATCCCCGAGGCGACGCACCCGGATTCGGCCGCGCTGGCGGTACTCGACCATGCGCTCTCGGCCGGTGTGACGGCACGTCTCTATCAGGCGCTGGTCGAGACTCAGCTCGCCGTGGGCGCGACCGCTCAGGCGTATCAGTTCATCGACCCGGGGCTGTTCACGATCGACGCGACGCTTCATCCCGGGATCGAGCACCAGCAGGTCGAGAAGACGATCCTCGAAACGATCGAGGCGCTCAAGACCGAGGAGATCGGCGAAAGCGAGTTGCAGAAGGCGAAGAACCTGATCCTGACGCAGATGATCTTCCTGCGCGACAGCCCGTTCGGAGTCATCAGCGTGCTCGGCGAAGCCGAGGCCATCTCTGACTGGAAGATCTTCGTCGACTGGCCGAAGATGATCGAAAGCGTGACGGCCGCGGATGTCAAACGAGTGGTCAATACATATTTCACCGAAGACAATCGCACGGTCGGTTATTTCATACCCAGAAATTCGGAAGAATAACAGCATTATGACAGATCAGACATTCGCCGCCCGCACCAGAAAAGTCAGACTGGCCAATGGAATGACACTGCTCCTGCTCGAGAACCCGGCCAATCCGACCGTCTCGATGTCGGGCTATCTGTGGGCGGGTTCGTGGTACGCTCCGTCCGACAACGAAGCTCTCTCGACGCTCACGGCGAGCATGCTCAACAAGGGCACCAGGAAGCGGACCAAGCTCGAGATCGCGGAGTCGCTCGAATCGCGCGGCGCCCGGCTCGGCATATCGGCCAACACCTTCACGGTATCGCTGAGCGCGCTCTCGCTGACCCGCGACATGCCGCTCATCATCTCGACGCTCGCCGAGGAGCTGCGCGAGCCCGTCTTTCCGGCCGATGAACTCGAAAAACTCAAACAGCGCATCATCGCCTCGATCCGCGAGGACCAGGATGAGACGCGCGTCCGCGCCTACGAACGCATGACGCAGCTCGTCTTCCCCGCCGGGAACCCCTTCTACTGCCACCCGGCCGAGACCGTCATCGAACAGGTCGAAAAGACGGGAGTCGAGGATCTGCGTCAGTTTTACGAGACTCATTACGGGCCCGAATCGGTGGTCCTGACCTTCGTCGGCGATCACGTCCCGGACGAGTTGATCACGCTGGTCGACCAGAGTTTCGGCGACTGGCGCGGACCGGCGCCGCGTGAGGTGAACCTCGACGAGACGCCGCTGGCCCCCCGGTCGACACGCGATCACATCCAGATGAAGGACAAGGCCAACTGCGACATCGTGATCGGGCACGCCTCGCGACTGCGACGGACCAATCCCGATTATCTCGCGGCCATCATCGCCAACCGCGCGCTCGGCCAGTCGACGCTTTCGTCCAGGCTCGGGCTCAAGGTCCGCGACGAGATGGGACTGACCTACGGCATCAATTCGAGCTTCTCCGAATCCGGAATCGGCGACGGGCCTTTCACCATCGGCGTCACGGTCTCGCCCGACAACATCGACCTCGCGATCGACACGACTCTCGGCATCGTCGATGAATACATCTCCGGTGGAATCAGCGAGGAGGAGCTGCGGGACGAGCAGTCGTCATTCTCCGGCTCGTACAAGATCGGACTGGCGACCAACAGCGGGATGGCGAGCCAGATCGTCAACTCGGAACTTTATGGATTCGGCGTCGGCTATATCGACGAGCTGCCGGCTCAGATCGCGGCGCTCGACAAGGCGGCGATCGACGATGCGATTCGGAAATATTTTCATCCCGAGGTCGCGACGATCGTGATAGCCGGAACTTTTGACGACAACAGATGAAACTGGGAGTTCTCTTATTCAACCTCGGTGGGCCGGAGAAGATCGAGGACGTCCGCCCGTTCCTGTTCAATCTCTTTTCCGATCCCGAGATCGTGCGGATCCCTGTCAGGGCTCTGCAGAAACCGCTGGCGTGGCTGATCTCGACGACTCGCGCAAACAAATCCGCGGCCAACTATCGGCTGATCGGCGGCGGTTCGCCGCTCCGTCGCATCACCGATGAACAGGCCGAGGCGCTCCGCGCGGAGCTCGAAAGACGCGGCATCGAGGCCAGGATCTACGTCGGCATGCGATACTGGCATCCCTTCACCGAAACGGCGATCGACCAGATCGTCCGGGACGGGATCACGGACCTGATCCTGCTTCCGCTCTACCCGCAGTTCTCGGTCTCGACCACGGGATCGAGCTGCAAGGATTTCGTCGAGCGGATGGACAGGCGCGGAGGGTTGCGCAACATCCGCCGGCGTTACATCACCCGCTGGCATAAACATCCATCCTACATCTCCGCGCTCGCCGGGCAGATCTCCGAGGAGATCGCCGGATTCCCCGATCCTGAGCCCTCTCGCGTGCATCTGCTCTTCAGCGCGCACAGCGTTCCGCAGAGCTACATCGAGAACGGCGATCCGTATCTCAGGCAGACCGAGGAGACGATCGAACAGGTGTCGGAGAAACTCGGTCGGCGGAGCCCGGTCCACCTCAGTTTTCAGAGCAAGGTCGGGCCGGTCAAGTGGCTCGAACCGTCGACCGACCAGAAGCTGCGTCAGATGCGCGCAGAGGGAATCGAGCAGGTCCTCGCCATCCCGATCAGCTTCATCTCGGAACATATCGAGACGCTGTACGAACTCGACATCCTCTACAAGGACCTGGCCGAAGAATTGGGTTTCAAGGCCTACCGCCGCGTTCCGGCCTTCAATTGCCGCCCGGATTTCATCGGCGCGCTGGCCGATATGGTCATCGAAAAACTACCATCAGAAAAGTCATGAACTACGATGCAATCGTCATAGGAGCAGGAATATCGGGGCTCGTCGCCGGTTACCGGTTGAAGAAACGCGGAGCCCGTGTGCTGGTCATCGAAAGCGGCGACCGTGTCGGCGGATCGATCCGCTCGATGGACGCCGAGGGCTTTCTGATCGAAGGGGGGCCGAACAGCGCCCGCGGCACTCACGAATTGATCGACCTGATCGAGGAACTGGATATGATGGACGAGCTGGTGACGGCGCCTCCGCGCGCACCGGCATACGTCTACGCCGGCGGAGAGCTGCATGCCGTGCCGATGGGTCCCGGCGCGCTGATCGGAACGAAGCTGATTTCAGGCTCCGCCAAATGGGGCCTGCTGGCCGAACCGTTCCGCTCCGGCCGGACGGAATCCGGCGAGGAGAGCATCGCCTCGTTCATCCGCCGCCGGCTCGGACCCGAGATCCTCGACCGGCTCGTCGCGCCTTTCCTCTCAGGAGTATACGCCGGCGATCCCGAGAAGCTCTCCGTCCAGGCATGCTTCCCGAAGCTGGCTGAATTCGAGGCGTCGGCCGGCAGCATCATCCGCGGCGCTCTCAAATCCCGCGGCGGCGCGAAGAAAGAGAAGCCGAAGCGCTCGCTTCGCCAGTACAGGCTCTGCACCTTTCGCAACGGCCTGAACTCCCTGCCCGAGAGGCTGGCATCGGAACTGGGCGACGGCATGATGACACGCACCCGCGTCACCGGAATCGTCAGAGACGGCTCGTATCGCGTCTCGATCCAGGGCGAGAGCGCGACCAGAACCGCCGATAACCTCGTGCTGGCAACTCCCGCATATGCCGCAGCCCGGCTGATCGAGAGCGTGGATGGCGAACTCGCCGGGATGCTCGATGAAGTTCCGTACGTCTCGCTCGTCTCGGTTCCGATCGCCTACCGGCTCGATCAGTTCTCCACGCCGCCTGAAGGATTCGGTTTCCTGGCGCCGAGGACCGAAGGATTGAGAACGCTCGGTTCGATCTGGAACTCGTCGCTGTTTACAGGTCGCGCTCCCGAAGGTCACATCCTGACCACGAACTTCATCGGCGGAGCAACCGACCCGGACGCATTTCACCTGAGCGACGATGAACTGATCAGCATCGTCCACCGCGACCTGACTAAGGTTCTGGGTATTTCCGGCGGGCCGATACGGCTTCCGATCACTCGATGGGAGAGGGCGATACCGCAGTACAACCTCGGTCACGCCGCCCGCGTCGCCCGCATCGACGCAGCGATCGCGAAGGTTCCCGGACTGAGGATCATCGGGAACTATCTGCACGGCATCTCGATCGGCGATTGCATCGCCGCCGGGAGCGCCTAATGGAGCGCCGGCGCTCCAGTGATAATTATGAAAAAGACCCTTTATCTCGACTGCTTTTCGGGCGCCAGCGGCGACATGCTGGTCGGCGCGCTGATCGACTGCGGCCTCGACTTCGAATTTCTCAAGAGCGAACTGGCGAAGCTCGGCGTCTCAGGCTATGACCTGACCCTCAACCGCGTCGACCGGAGCGGGATCTCATCCTCCAAATTCGACGTCCACCTCCGCCAGGATCATCATCATCATCACGATCACCATCATCACGATGATCATCACCACCACGATCATCATCATCACGATCATCACCACCACGATCACCATCATCACGATGATCATCACCACGAAGATGATCATCATCACCATCCCGAGCACCGCGGTCTGTCGGAGATCAGGCGGATGATCGGCGAGTCGCATCTGAGCGACAGGGTGAAGGAGCGTTCGCTGACGATCTTCCAGCGAATCGGTGAGGCTGAATCGAAGATCCACAACGTACCGATCGAGAAGATCCATTTTCACGAAGTCGGAGCGATCGATTCGATCGTCGATATCGTCGGCGCCTCGATCGGGCTGGAATCGCTGGGTATCGAACAGGTCATCTCATCGCCGCTTCATGTCGGGGCGGGAACGTTCAAGTGCGCGCACGGGACCTATCCTGTGCCGGGTCCCGCGACGGCGGAGATCCTGCGAGACGTGCCGATCTACTCGGGCGAGATCAAGGGAGAACTGGTCACTCCGACAGGCGCGGCGATCATCGCGACGACGGCTGCCTCATACGGCCCGGTGCCGATGATGCGTGTCGATAAGGTCGGCTACGGCGCGGGGACGCGCGACTATCCGAACTTCCCGAACGTGCTGAGGGCGATCCTCGGCCGGACGGTCGCCGACGCGGACGGCACTCCGTCGACCGTCAGCGTGATCGAGGCGCAGATCGACGACCTCAATCCGCAGGTCTTCGGCTACCTCATGGATCAGGCGCTCGATGCGGGTGCACTCGACATCTTCTATATCCCCGTCCAGATGAAGAAGAACCGTCCGGGCGTGCTGCTGACGCTGCTCTGCCGCCCCGAGGACCGCGAGAAGATGAGCCACCTCATCTTCCGCGAAACGACGACGCTCGGGGTCCGCTATCGCGAGGAGCGGCGCGAGATCCTCCAGCGCGAACACGTCACGGTCGGGACGCCCTACGGCCCGGTCAGGATCAAGATCGCGCGGACTTCGGACGGCACGCTGGTCAATGCCTCGCCGGAATTCGAGGACTGCCGCGCCGCCGCCGACACTCACAATGTTCCTCTGCGCGACGTGCAGGCCGCTGCGATGAAGTCGTGGGCGGGCTAGCCGCGCTCTCAACCCGCCGGCCAGTGGAAGCAGAGCCCGTAACCGTCCGGGTCATGCAGGCTGATGGATTTGAAGCCGTATGACGTGATCGACGGCGGATCGACCT
Organism: uncultured Acidobacteriota bacterium; assembly: GCA_937967285.1. Classification (GTDB taxonomy): domain Bacteria; phylum Acidobacteriota; class Blastocatellia; order RBC074; family RBC074; genus JADJXM01. Next base: position 375 of record CALBSU010000232.1, on the reverse strand, counting down.
CGATGCCGCTCTGACGCAGATGCGCATATGCCGCATCGACATCGGGACAGCCGAAATAGAATGTGAAATCCTTGTGACCCGCCACGCGCGCCGGATCCGGCGCGGCCGGCCGGAAGGGTTTCTCGTATGCCGTGTTGAGCATCAGATCCACTCCGCCCAGTCTGAGCATCGCCCAGTCGCAGTCGTCGCCGGCCGGCGCCTGTTCGAGAACTTCGAAACCCAGTATGTCGCGGTAAAACGCCAGCGCGGCAGGCATGTCGAAGACCTGCAGGAGCGGCGCGCCGCCTCGAATCTCAATCGCCATTTCTCTACCTCCCGAGACTATTCGATGATCACACGGGTCGAACCGCTGCGCCCGAAGGTCTCCGGCGCATA
>CALBSU010000231.1 GCA_937967285.1 uncultured Acidobacteriota bacterium | reverse complement strand
ACATCGACCACGAACTCGCCATCCAGCAGGCCGTCGACGACCTCTGATGCGGCCCGGTTGATCGCCTCGCCGAGTTCAGCATTTAAATCCCCCTGTTCCTGATTGACGCGGGCGCATGCCAGCTTGATCAGTCCCAGAGCCCAAATGAAACGCCGGGGAAAACGCAGGCTGCTGATCGGAAAGTTTTCGACAGCGCGGGCGGTTTGCGCGCCGTAGTAAGCGCCATCGGGCACCTCGATCTCTCCGAGTGAGTCTTTTTCGATTCTCATGGCGTTGTGTTACCTGGCGAGCTTTGCGGCGATTTCAGCCACGTGCCTGCCCTGAAATCGGGCGATGGTCAGTTCGTTTTCGGACGGCTGCCGGCTGCCGTCATTGCCGGCCAGAGTGCCGGCACCGTAGGGAGAACCGCCTGTTATCTCCTTCATGTTGACCAGTTCCTGACAAGTATACGGGACGCCGACTATGATCATACCCTGATGCAGGAGTGTCGTGTGAAATGATGTGATAGTCGTCTCCTGGCCGCCGTGCTGAGTCGCCGTCGAGGTGAAGACGCTGCCGACCTTTCCGACCAGGGCGCCGCTCAGCCAGTGTTTTCCCGTCTGATCGAGGAAGTTACGCATCTGCGAGGCCATGTTGCCGAATCTGGTCGGTGTGCCGAAGATGATCGCATCATAATCGGGCAGTTCGTCGACGGTGGCCAGCGGAGCTTTCTGATCGAGCTTAACGCCCGCCTTTCGAGCCACCTCCTCGGGCATAAGCTCAGGGACGCGCTTGATGACCGCTTCGACGCCTTTCACGTTCCTCACGCCATCGGCGATAGCTCCGGCCATCTTCTCTACGTGACCGTATGAACTGTAGTAAAGAACAAGAATTTTGGTCATTCGCTTCCTCCTTCAGTTTATGTCCTTATTGACCATGTCGTTTGGCGGGCGGCGATCTAAAGCAGATCGCATGACCCAGTCGCCGACGCGATGACTATTGCGCCAATCCTAGAAATAGCTCTCGATCAGGTTTCTGATTTGCTTTTCAGGTTTGGCTCCAGCCTGCGCCCGCTCGAATTTTCCGAGGTGATAACGGTTTTCAGTCAGCGCCGGCGTGCTGGTCACTGCAATCAGAAGAAAATTTGGAGTTTGACAAAGGGTAAAACTGATTGCCCGGGCTGACAGTAATTCACATTAAGCAAAAAGCTGTTATTAATGTAGCTCATTCGGAGAGGGCTATCAAATCCACGGGGGGTGGGATCTGACAGCCTGTCTTGATAGAAACCGATGATATAACGGCTTACTCAAGGGCTGTGGAGTAACGCGATGTTTGAGGTTATGATGGCCTCAAACTGAATCGCTCACGATGAGGGGGCGACCGGTGTCGTCCGGGACGCCTGAATAACGAAAACCAACAGGAGAGGCGAATATGGATCCCCGAGTAATGCCGCTCTATTACATCAGTTCGATCGCCGGATTGATCATGGTTGCCGGCGGGATACTGCTGATCTACAAGCAGAAAATATATATCGACAAGGAATCGAAGCAGGTAACCGAAGTCGAGACGCCGATCGGAAAATTCAGGACGAACCTCCCGGCGCTGGTGCTCTTCGTGCTGGGCTTTATACCGCTCATCTATCCGATGGTTCAGGCGAGGAAGTTCGTCCAGGAGCTGCGGATTGTGGGCGATGTCGAGGCCGACACATTTCCGGTGACCGTATACGCGGTCGCGCAGCTGGATTCCCTGCAGAAGAGCCGTAGTTTCAGCATCTCGGTGCCATACCTGAAGGATGTCACAAAGGATTACGTGGTCCTGTATGTCGCTCACAATTCGATCGGAGAGCAGCTGGCGAGCATCGAGAGCATTAAGGACGGAGAGATACGCCTGCAAAAGGTAGAGATATCGAATGCCGGCGAAGAGAGCTACATTCCGAATCCGATCCCTCCGGTGCCGGCGGAGTTTATGCCGACGGGAGGAGGCACGCCATGAGGAATATCCCCCGTTATGCATTGCCGGCTTTGATACTTTTCATGCTTTTCGCCTGCCTGATCGAACCGGTCGAGGGGCAGCAACTGAAGCTGGCGGGTAAAGTCGTCGAGACGGCTACGCGACACGGGATAGCCGCGCTGAGCGTGAGGCTGACTGCGTCACGTGAGATGGGGCAGCCGCAGAGGATCACGGCCACCAATATCGATGGGGAGTTTAAATTCACCGATCTCGTTCGGGGCCGGTATATGCTGGAAGTCTCACAGGGGAACATGCTCCTGCATCGAGAGTTTTTGTCGGTTGAGGCAGACACCGAGCGGCTGATCACGTTGAGGAAGAAGCAGTAGCCGGAATGAGGCCGGTGCGGCGCTCTTTTCAGGATGCCGCGGAGTGCCGATCTTTGTTACCGGCGCGCTGCGAGATGCGGTCGATGAGGCCGCTGAAGATGAAGCCGTGAAGCGGGTAGAGGGCGTACCAGTAGAGCCAGCCGGCGAGCCCCTTCGGCGCGAAGAAGGCTGTCTGCGAGAGCAGCGTGCGACCGTCGTTGCGCGGGGTGGCCTCGAACTGGAGCCATGCTTTTCCGGGGACCTTCATTTCGGCGCGGAGTCGCAGCAGGTGGTCCGGTTCGACCACCTCGACCCGCCAGAAGTCGAGCGCATCGCCGGCGCGCAGCTCGTCGGGATCGCGCCGTCCGCGTCGCAGTCCGACGCCTCCGATCAGCTTGTCGAGGAATCCGCGGATCTCCCACGCCCAGTTCATGTATAACCATCCGCGCTTTCCGCCGAGGCCCGTGAAGACGGTGAATAGTTCTGACGGTGTTGCGGCGACTATACGCTGTCGAAGTTCGAGGATCATTCCCTCCTGGACGGTCAGGGTCAGTGGCGCTACGTCGCCCTGGCTGGTCATGAGGGCATCGCTCCAGAATGTCTCGATTCTGCCGGCCTGCAGGCGCATAAGCGCGCGTTCGACCGAGGTTCGATAGCCGGCGGGGCGGATGTTCGGGAAGAGCCAGAGGGCCGAATCGTCGTGCACTATGTTCTCGTTCCGGAGTCCCTCGATCAGGGGCCGGGCGATGACGGCGGGAATGGGCGTGACGAGGTTGACCCAGTAGGAAGACAGTCGCGGCGTGAGCACAGGTACCTGGACCATCCATCGTTTCAGGCCTCGGACCTCGGCATAGATCATCATCATCTCGCCGTAGGTGACGACTTCAGAGCCGCCGATCTCGATGATGCGGTCCGCTGTTTCGGGCACATCGAGCGCCTGGGCGAGGTATTCGATCACTTCGCGGATGCCGATCGGCTGAGTCCGGGTGTAGACCCAGCGCGGGCAGATCATAACCGGCACTCGCTCGGTCAGGTATCGGATCATTTCGAATGAGAGGCTGCCCGATCCGACGATCACACCGGCGCGGAATTCGGTTACCGGGACGCCGGCCGAGCGTAACGATACGCCGGTTTGCTGACGCGAACGCAGGTGTTCCGAGAGTTCCTCGGACGATTCGGCCAGTCCGCCAAGGTAGATGATGCGCCTGACGCCGGCCTCACGCGAGGCGTTCGCGAAGTTGGCGGCAGCCGTCATATCGCGCCGGTGGAAGTCCGGACCCGCCGCCATGCTGTGAATCAGGTAGTAGGCCGTTTCGACGCCCGACATCGCCGGACCGAGTGATTCCGGATCGAGCACGTCTCCGGCGACGATCTCGACCTGATCGTACCAAGGGCGACCCTGCAGCCGCGCCGGATCGCGCACCATGCAGCGGACGCGAAAGCCCGCCTTGATCAGTCGCGGAACCAGTCGCCCGCCGATGTATCCCGTCGAGCCCGTGACCAGAATCAAACGGCCTGTCTTATCATTTGCTTGCATCAGTTCATTATTGCACGCGGTTAGCGACATCCCACCATGGATTGCCGGGAATGCATTATTCAAACGTTGATGTTATCATTCCGCCCGTCGTTGGCCGTGCGCGCGGCGGACGGGAAAATCAGCCATACCTTCACCATAAGTTATTGAAATGCAGATGTACCGGAACAAACTCCTCGATGGGGAAAACATGAGGGTACAGGAGCACCGATGAATATTCATATCGCAATCCATGTTTGTCTGGTCGTCCTCTCTTCTCTCTTTACCTGGCAGGGCAAATTGAGCGCGGATGAGGCGGCGATCCGCGGGGTCGTGGCGAACTACGTCGACGCGCGGGAGAAGATCGATCCGAAGGCGGTCGAGGATCTTTTCACGGAGGATGCCGATCAGCTCGTCTCTTCCGGCGAATGGCGGCGCGGGAGGCCGGCGCTTGTTCAGGGGACGATGGCCAGCTCGCGCAACAACTCGGGCCGGAGAACCGTGACGGTCGAGACGGTCCGCATGATCTCGTCCGATGTCGCGATCGCTGACGGACGTTATGAGATCGCACCCGCTGACGGCGGCGAACCGCGGAGGATGTGGTCGACCTTCGTTATGAAGAGGACCGCGAAAGGCTGGCGCATTGCGGCGATCAGGAATATGCTGCCGGCGAAATAGAAATGGTTTCCAGATGTAACTGCTCAGCCTGAAGAGGAAGAGTGGAATTTCGACAGGATTAACAGGATTTGACAGGATTTACAGGATTGATTCAGGGATATGAAGTTGCCTTTCTG
>CALBSU010000230.1 GCA_937967285.1 uncultured Acidobacteriota bacterium | reverse complement strand
GGGCTCTCAGCCGGACCATCGGATCGGCCGACTGCCGGTCGCTGCTGCCCGCCACCGCGGTGATGGCGATGCCGGCGAGGATCGACGCGGCGACGGCGCCGAAACGCCAGACGCGGAAGCGGACCGGTTCGCGCCGGCTGAGCAGCCACGCCCCTCCAATCAGCGCCAGCATCCCAAGGTCCTCGAGGAAAGCCTCAGCCGGGGTCCTCTTGGCCCATGAACCGAAACATCCGCAGTCTTCCGTGGCGCCCGTGTACCAGGCCCAGCCGACCGCTCCAAGAAACATGATGATCAGGAGGATGGCCGCCGGCACGGCGATCCGCCGACGATACCCGACGATCAGGGCCGTCCCCAGCGCGCATTCGACGACGATCATCAGCCAGGCCAGGGCCGTCACGACGGTCGGCTGGGTGATGATCCCGTAATCGGCGATCTGCCTGCCGAAATCCATCGGCGACCATGCCTTGAGCACTCCCGCCAGAAGCAGAATAACTCCGATGATCGCCTCTGACACACGAGCGATCACGAAACGCCAGTCTCTTGCCGCCTGCTGAAGTTCACCCGGATTTTCCATTCATTTTTCCCCGATCGTACGGTTTTCTGCTTTTCAACTCGATGTCCACGGCATAACATAGCCCCAGTCATCGAAGTATCACCAACATTCAAACGAATTCGCAAGCCCGGATCGGCCGGTTTCGTCGAAGAGCGTACGGACCGTCCGTCAACTCCGCCGGAGATGTCTATGAAAAAGTATCTGCTCGTTATTCTCCTGATCACGACAATTGCCGTTGGGTTGAGTTTCATCCCGCGCGGCACTGAGGTCGCCGCCTCGTCGCAGAGCGGCAGTCCGGCAGCCAGAATCAAGATCGACACCGATCGTATCATCGGCGAAGTTCACCCGCATCTCTTCGGAAACTTCGCCGAACATCTGGGCAGATGCATCTACGGCGGCATCTTCGAGGAGAAGAGCAGGTTGTCGGACAACTACGGCTTCCGAATGGATGTCATGGAGGCGACGCGCGGTCTGGGCGTGACGCTGCTCCGCTGGCCGGGAGGAAATTTCGCCTCGGGTTACAACTGGAAGGACGGGATCGGCCCGCGCGACCAGCGACCGGTGCGCCCGGACCACGCATGGGGAGATCTCGATTCGAACCGCTTCGGAACCGACGAATTCCTGCTCTACTGCGAAAAGCTGGGAATCGAACCATACATCTGCATCAATGCCGGGCTCGGAACGATCGACGAGGCGCGGCAGTGGGTCGAATACTGCAATGAATCCCGCGACACATACTGGTCGCAGCAGCGGCGCAAAAACGGCCGCGAAAAACCGTGGAACGTCAAATACTGGGGTCTCGGCAATGAGATCGACGGTCCGTGGCAGCTCGGCCACAAGAATGCCGAGGACTACACCAAGTTCGCGCTCGAGGCGGCCAAGGCCATGAAGCGAACCGACCCGTCGATCAAACTGATCGGATCCGGGTCGTCGAATTTCGGCCGCGGAGCGGACTGGATCGGCTGGAACCGCAAGGTGCTCGAAGTTCTCAGGAATGAGATCGATTATATTTCGCTCCACACCTACATCGGCAACCGCGATAACAATTTCGAGAGGTTCCTCGCCGTCTCGCGCGATATCGACGACCGGATCGAGATCGTCGACGGGATGATCAGGGCCGTTCAGAGCGGGATCCCGAATCCTCGTCCGATCTATGTCGCCTACGACGAATGGAACGTCTGGTACCGCGCTCGAGGGGGCGGCGAGTTCGAGACCGGAAAGACGCGGCTCGAGGAGAAGTACAACTACGAGGATGCGCTGGCCATGGGCGTCTTCTTCAACTCATTCTTCAGGCATGCGAACATCGTCAAGATGGCCAATCTGGCGCAACTGGTCAATGTCATCGCCCCGATCTTCACCAATCAGGACGGCCTCTATCTGCAGACGATCTACTTCCCGATCGCCGAATACGCCCGGCAGAGAGGCAATCAGGCGGTCGACGCTCTGGTCACCTCGCCCGAATACAAACCGGATGGCGGACGCGCGCTCGGCTACCTCGATGTCTCGGTGACGATGAATCCGGGAACGAAACAGCTCTTCGTCAACGTCCTCAACCGGAGCGAGAAGATGGACATCCGGACGCGGGTCACGAACGTCGAGGGCAGGCTGTCGCCTTCTGTCGGAGTCTGGGAGCTCAACCATCCCGACTTCAAGACCGCCCACACGTTCGGAGACGACAGGAAGGTCCGGCCGGTCGAGAAGACGGTCCAGGTCGCCATAAGCGGTTCCGGCTTCGATTACACATTCCCGAAACATTCTCTGACGATCCTCAAACTGAAGACGGAATAGGCCGATAAAGTAATGATGCCCCGAAGAGAACATCGATTCGACCTGACCATGCCGGACGGCCAGTCGGTGCGCGCCATTTTTTCGGCAGCGGAAGACTCAGCGGGAGGGCCGGCGGTCGTCTTTGCGCATGGTTTCGGATCCGACCGGAAGGGAGAGAAAGTTACGGCGTTCGAGGAGGAATGCGCGCGGCGTGGGTGGGGTTTCTCCGCCTTCGATTTTCGCGGCCACGGAGAATCCGATGGAAGCATGCTCGATCTGACGGGAACGAGGATGATCGAAGACCTCGACGCTGTGTCCGGCGAGGTGCAAAAACTGGCCGGCGGCCCGATCTTCCTGGTCGGATCGAGCATGGGCGGATGGGCTTCGGCCTGGCTCTCAGCGAAGGATCCGGCGCGCGCGGCGGGTTGCGCCTTCATTGCACCAGCCTTTCGATTTCTCGAGTTTCTCCGTCTGGGGGATGACGAACTGGAGAGCTGGAAGCAACTGGGCCGTTATCGCGTGACCAATGAATTTGTGGACGTCGAGATCGGATATCCGCTCTTCGCTCAAGCCGACCGGTTCCGCTTCGAGAAGCTGGCGGAGCTCTATAACCTGCCGGCCGTCATTTTTCATGGGATGCAGGACGACCTGGTCCCGTATCCGATCAGCATCGAGTTCGCCGAGAGGTGCCGCCATTCGAATATCGAGCTCCACATATTCAAGGATGGCGACCACCGGCTCAATCTCGAAAAGGACCGGATGGCGCGGTTGTCCTGTGATTTCTTCGCTGATCTGGTTGGAGATACGGGCAACAATATGGTATAAATCTGCTCCGCCCGACAGGTAACACCCCGAATCGACAGGTGAGTTTATATATTTCATCCGGTTATCTTATTAATTTCCTGTGGACTGCCTTTACCGGCTGACACTCAGACTTCTCTTCAACTCACCAGCATTCGGAGGTTAAGCATGAGACGCATCATCGGCGGATCCTTTTTCGGCGCCCTTGTCATCTCGATCATCGTAATGGCGGGCGGAACAGGCCCGGCCACCGCATCCCAGGTAACGTTCACAAAAGACGTTGCGCCCATCCTGCAGAAGAGCTGCATGTCCTGCCACCGGCCCGGGGAGATCGCACCCATGTCGCTGCTCAGCTACAAGGAAGTGCGCCCGTGGGCGAAGTCGATCCGCGAGCGCGTGCTCGACCGGACGATGCCTCCGTGGTCGGCCGATCCCAATCACGGCGATTTCAAGAACGATCCCAGGCTGACGCCTCAGGAGGTCGAGACGATCGTCAAATGGGTCGACGGCGGGGCGATCAAGGGCGACGACAAGGACCTGCCTCCGAATCCGAAATTCCCTGAAGGCTGGACGATCGGGACGCCCGATGTCGTCATCAGCATGCAGGAGGAATACTCGGTTCCGGCCGACGGCGAGGTTCCCTACCTCTACTTCTCGATGCCGACCAACTTCAAGGAAGACAAGTGGGTTCAGGCGCTCGAGATCCGGCCCGGCAACCGTGCGGTCGTGCATCACGTCATCGCTTACGCGCAGGAGCCTGACACCGGCGGCAAGGTCGACGGATCGGGCGGCGAATTCCGGCGCGGGCGCACGCAGCTCGGCGGGATCACCCCCAACAAGACCGGCGTCATCTTCCAGCCCGGAGTCGCCAAACTGATCAAGGCCGGATCGAACATCGTCTTTCAGATGCACTACACCACCAACGGCGAGCCGGCAAAAGACCGGACCAGTATCGGCCTCGTCTTCGCCAAGGAGCCGGCCACCAGGACACTCCATACCGGTAATGCCATGAACACGCGGTTCGCCATCCCGGCCGGAGACCCGAACTACAAGGTGACGGCATCGAAGACCTTCGAGGAGGACGTTCACATCACCGGCTTCATGCCTCATATGCACGTGCGAGGCAAATCGTTCACTTACACCGCGGTCTACCCCGACGGCCGCAGCGAGATCCTTCTCAGCATCCCGAGCTACGACTTCAACTGGCAGCACAGCTACGAGCTGAAGAAGCCGATAGCCATGCCGAAAGGATCGCGACTCGATTGCGTCGCCCACTTCGACAACTCGACGAAGAACAAGTTCAATCCGGATCCGACCAAACCGGTCTACTGGGGAGATCAGACGTGGGAAGAGATGATGATCGGATGGTTCAGCTATACCCGCGACGCTGAGAACGTCACGGCTCAGGTTTCAGGGCAGTAACCTGGAGTGCGGCGCCCGAGGGCGCCGCTTTCTATTTTTGTATTGGTAGCGGCGCCCT
>CALBSU010000229.1 GCA_937967285.1 uncultured Acidobacteriota bacterium | reverse complement strand
GGCGAGATCGACGTTTAGAGTTATATCGTCGTTGATCAAGCCGCTTTGTTTAGATCTCGGATCGCGAATGATCAGCGGCACGCGGATCGATTCCTCGTATGGATACCACTTGTCGGCCAGGCCGTGCTCGCCGTGAAAGTAACCGTTGTCGGTCGTGAAGATGACCAGCGTGTCGTCGTCCAGCCCCTGGGTTTTCAGTTCGGCCAGCAACCGGCCGACCGTCGTATCGACCTCGGTCACCATCCGGTAATAGGCCTTCATGTACTGCTGGTATTTTTCCGGCGAGTCGAAGCGCCAGTGCCAGCGATTGCGACCTTCGTTCTTTTCAGTGGCGACGAAGGGCGGCAGCCGCTTGAAATGGTCCTCGGTCATCGTCCGGGGAACCGGAATCTTCGCGTCGCGGTAGAGCGGCTCGCTCTCAGGCTGGTAGATGTACTGTTTCGGATTCTGGTCCTCCGCGTGCGTGGCGAAGAAGGCGAGCGTCAGCACAAACGGCTTGTCCTTCGGCCGCGTGCGCAGGAACTCCATCGCATCGTTCTCGTTCTTCTTCGTGACGTGGATCTCGGAGCCGTCCGATTGCTTGACGTAGTGGGTACCGGAATACGATCGGCCGAAATCGAAGCGCTCCGCCGGGAACTTGCCGTTGTGCCACTTGCCGACGTGGCCGGTCCAGTAACCATTCGATCGGAGCAGTCCGGGATAGGTCTGCTCCCAGGGCGTGGCGAAGGCTTCAAAGGCCTTGTTGCCGTGGCGCGACATCCACTGTCCGGTGAAGAGCGTGGCGCGGCTGACTCCGCAGATCGATGTCGTGACGTAGGAGTTGCGGAACCTGACGCCTTCCCTTGCCAGCCGGTCGATGTTCGGAGTTTTGACTACGGGATTGCCGGCAACGCTGAGCGTGTCGTGCCGCCAGTCGTCGGCGTAGAGGATAAGGATGTTGCGATTTGTACTCTGATACGAAGACCCCTGAACGGATAATGCTATTTGGGGGACTGTCAGGAAAACGCAGAATAGCCCAAGCAATGATCTCTGCATCAGCCTCGGATTTTTCATGATTGCTGTTCAGCCCGCAGAAGAGATGGAATTAAAAAAGAAGTAAACCTGCCGGGAGCGCCGGCGTCTCGCCG
>CALBSU010000228.1 GCA_937967285.1 uncultured Acidobacteriota bacterium | reverse complement strand
ATCAGGGCCCGCGTCGCCTGGTCGATGGCCCGCTCAACCTCACCGCCCATCAGCAGCACATGATCACGCAACTGATTTATCGCCGATTCCGGCAGGTTCTTCATATTCTCGCCGCCCGCCTCAGGCTCGGACTGAATCGCCGATCCGCCCGACACTACCGTTATTAATGGATACAACTCTCTCTTCTCCGCTTGGTCTGATGTCCCTCCATCCGTCTCACGCTCGATCGCGCGCACGGATCAGATGGATTTTAGACATTGCGGGTCAATTCCATGTTAAGTCAGGTTAAAGTGTATGTAATTTTTCTTCACGGAGACCATTAATTCCCGCGCGATGCGGTCTCGGACGGATGTCTGATGACGAGATTATCGATCAGGCTGTCGTCTGCGCCGCGTGTTTCGGTTCGGAACTCGTTCTCGGTGACATTCATGATCATGAAGGAGTGCATTGAGTCGTTTCCGACTTCGAGGAGCGGGCTTTTGAAGTCGATCGTTTTGCGTTTGATCTTGCCGCTGGCTCCCTCGACGAAATACTGGATGCCCTTCTGCGGTTTGATCCGTTCGTAGCAGTGGCTGTGGCCGGAGAATGAGACGTTGACGCCGTATTTGACGTAGAGCGGTTCGAGCTGATTGCGAAGTTTGATGTAGGCGCTGTGCATGCGCGCCGAGGAGTAGAGCGGATGATGGGTGTAGGCGACCTTCCAGCGGGCCGTCGATTTTTTGAGCGAATCCTCGAGCCAGGCAAGCTGCTCGTCGGTCATCTCGTTCGAATCGAGCGCGAAGAATTCGATCAGGCCGTCGCCCTTGACGTAGTTGTAGTATCTCCGCCCGCCCATGTTGAAGTTCGGATAGTTGGTCTGGAATTCGAGACCTTTGACGATGTCGTGGTTGCCGAGGATGGCGTAAAACTTGATGCCGTCGGCGAGCAGCTCCCGGTAAGGATCCTCGAAGTGCGATTTGATGTATTTTTCGCGGCCGGTCTCGTAGATGTTGTCGCCGAGCATTATCACGAAATCGTAGGAGCGCTTTCTGTGGTATTCGGTCAGCCGTCTGGCGACCGCCATCTGATCCTCGTCGCCGCTGCCGCTGTCCCCGATCGCGGCGAAGGTGACCGTCCTGTCGATAACCGGCGCAGTCTCGGCGCCGAAGAATTGGCCGGCCGTCAGTGATATCAGCAATACAAAAAAAGCGAGCGTCCTGAATCTGATCATGGTCCTGTTCCTTAAATGTCAGCAAAGCTGAAAATACGCGGAAATTTCGCGCCGGGTCCATCAGGGGATAGTGTGCGTCTCACGGAGGATGCCCGATAATTATCGGGCAACGTGTCGTGACAATCAAACTGCATCCGGCAGCTCGAGACTGGCCGATCAGCGGATGATGTCTCCCCAGTCCATCTCGTACATGACCATAAAGCTCCTGACGGCTTCGGGGTCGTCGGTGATCAGTCCGACTTCGCGGCGCTGGTCGAGCTCGACCTTGCGCAGGCTCTGGCTGCCGAAGAAGACCTCCTGCCCGTCGCGGATCAGCGCCTGAACGTGCAGCCGGATGAGAGGCATCTTCCTGACCTCCAGCCCCTTGACCTTCTTGTCGAGCTGGCCGATCACCTTGACCTCGACGCCTGCCCGGGTCAGCGTCTCGATATGTTTGATCATCTGGGCGTCGGTCAGTTTTCCGTCGTAGATGAGAAGCTGTTTCCGCGTCCCGAGAATAAATTCCGAGATCTTCTTCCTCGAATTGATGGGACTGACGACGAAATGTTCGTAATGGGCGTGATTGCCTGTCTTCAGGATGTCGGCCTCGAAGAGGCTGACGGCCTCCTCGACGAGGTGCGGCGTCTCGGTGATCAGTCCGAAACTGCGCGAGTGGTGAATGTCCAGAAAAGTGAAGTTGAAGGTCAGCAGAAAGAGCGTCCGCCGGTCGATGATCATCATCTTGCCGTGGTACCGGACCAGATCCTCGGCGGTCCGTGTGACCGAAACGCCGCGATCGGCCAGCCGTCGTTCGAGCTTCCTGATCTCCTTGAGGTCTTCGCGGTTGGTGTAGGTGATCAGGGCATGGACCCTGACGCCTCTGGCGGAAGCCTCGACCAGTGCCTGCTCGATCTCGAGCCGGTCCATCCGGTAGATGATTATTTCTACGCTTTCTTGCGCGTTTCTGATGGCATCGAGCAGCGGCTCGATGCCATCACGCGGTTGGATTATCAGCTGCACTCTTGGACGGAGAGAGAATTTTGTTTACCGGGGATCACATCCCGACGGCGGACTTCAGCTGGTTGATGCGCTTGCGGATCTCGGCGGAGAACCCGTCGATTTCCGCCTGGCCGGCGCCGGAAGCCTTGAACGCGTCCCTGATCTGGTCGTCCGAGAGCTTGCCGACGATGCCCAGAAACCACTTGACGTGATCCTTCGGAATCGACCGCAGCGAACTGCCCATCTTGCCCGAATAGTGGAACTTGACGGTGCTTCCGCTGGCGTCGTCGATGAAGGCCTGTTTGGCGTAGTCGGCGAGATCCCACTTGGTGTGCGACATGAAGCCGCCGGTCTTGCCGAAAGTCCCGCCCCAGTCGGCGACGAGGTACCAGTCTTTGACGGTCTTGCCGTCGTCGTCGTACATTCCGAGCACGTTGTTGTTGGTCGATTTGGCGTCCCAGTTGCTCAGCAGGCAGTTGAGGATCGCGAGCCCCGAGAGTTCCTTCGAACCGACGAAAGGATTCGATTCCCACGTCCAGTTGATGGCGCGGCGGGCGATCTCGTCCGGACGCTTTTCGAACATTCCGTTCGTGAACGATCCGTCGGAGCCGACGAATTTCTTCGCCCGGCCCAGTCCGGTCACGCCCTCGACCTTGCCTGACTGCATGAAATAGCTCTCCTCGACCATGTATCCGCAGGCCCAGGCGATGCGCGAGCTGGCCACCTCGGCGTGGACTTCCTCGTCGAACTTGAGGTTCCACTTGATCCCGTTGGCGTCGATGACTTTGATCTTGGGATTGGTTCCGGATGTGTCTTCCTTGTCGAACTTGAAGGGAGCCTTGGGCATCTCCTCCTCGCTCCCGATGCCCCAGAAAAGATTCAACTGGGAGACATCGCCTCGATCCTCCCACATCGCGGGAGTACCGGGAGCCGATGGCGCAGCCGACTCCTTCTTCGATTTCTTGCTCTTCTTTTCCTTCTTCTGGGGGGTGCCGGCCCCGTACACTGCCGCAGGATTAATGTTGGCCGCCGCAAGACCGATAGCCATTGCGGCAAGCGCGGCCATCAGATAACGCATTTTCGTGCTTGTCCTCATTTAGGAAATCTCCTTCGGATCGTTGGGTTTAGGTTCCGATTCAGGGCACTAAATCAAGTAGAAAGTAAAAAGTAGAAAGTAGAAAGTAGAAAGAAAATAGTAAATGGTCGGCGTCTGAGATGCGGGGGCAGCCGGCGAAGTTGCACTTTATACTTTTTGCTATCTACTTTCTACTTTTTATTTTCCGTATTCGAGTTTCAGGTACTGGCCGGAATCGCCGACGACGATGATGAAGTCCTTGCCGTTGATCGAAAGACTGGTAATGCCTTCGGGTTTCATATCGTCCTCGAGTTTGAGGATCTTGACGGGCTTGGCATCGGGGCGACCGGTCCACAGCCAGAGCGTGAATTCGGATCGAGGGGCGGTTTCGGGGGCTCCGGAAATGATCAGGAAATCCTTGAGTCGACCGTCGTAAGTGATATCGCGAACGCCCTGGCCTTCAAGTGGAAGGACGATAACGCGGGGATCGTCGACCATCAGGTTGCTCAGGTTGAAGGCGCCGCGCGGATCCTTCAGCCTGAGCGGGACCAGCACGGCCTGATTCCCGATCATGGGCGACCTGAGTCCGAGCAGAAGGCGTTCATTGTTCGGATCCCATGCCAGTCCCTCGATATTGAGGCCGTCCTTGTCGCCGGCAGGCGCGCCGAGCGATGAGATTTCAGTGACATTGGTCAGGAGCCACGATCTGAGATTCGGAATGATCTCGGCCTTGCCGCGCAGCGTCATTGTTGCGGGATTGAAATCGAACCGGACGATCGCGTTGTTTGTCCCGTCCCTTGGATTCGACTGCGATGTGACGAGGTAGTAGTAGGAATTTCCGTATGTGATCGCTTCGGGATCCGTGAATGTGACGCCGAGAGGCACGGAGCTGACCGTGCCTGCCTGGACGCCATCGGCGTTGAGCGGCATCCAGAGGACCTCGTTCGTCCGGTCGTCCGAAACGAACATGACGCCGTTCTGGTTGGTGGCGTGGATGACGCCTGAAGCCTCTACCTTCTTGCCGAAGAAGCCGGTCGAGATCTTCTCCCATTCGGCATTCGGGAGCCTGACAGGGCGTTCATCAAGAACAGTGCCGCCGTTGCTGATCGGGGCAGGTGTCTGCGTATCAGTCCGGTTGTCGCGCGTGGCGACCCAGAAAAGTCCGCCCAGGCCGATCAGCGAGGCAAGCACCTGGGCGACGATTCTGCTCAGGTTGGCAGGGCTGCGCCAGCTGTTCTTGTCGGTCTCAACCTTCTTCTTCTTCTTCTTATGCTCCTCTTCGTCCTCTCCCGGTGCGGGGTGAGATTCGGTCGGCATTTGCGGAACCGCCGTAGCGGCCACCGTCTGCCCTCCCGCCCGGCGGCGGATCTCCTCGAGAGCCTCGAGCGATAGCCTGGCCGTCTTGTGCTCGGTCGTCTCGGCAGGGTTGCGGAAGGTCAGAACGATCTGGCCGAGCTGGATCTTGTCTCCGTGCTGTAGCGTGTGCGATTCGCTGCCCAGTTTTTTGCCGTTGATGAAGGTTCCGTTGCTGCTGCCCAGATCGACGATGCTGTAACCGCCGTCGCGCGCCAGAACGATGGCATGGGTGGTGCTGACGGTCGGATCCGAGATGACCAGACGATTATGGGTCGCCTTGCCGATCTCGGTCTCGACGTTGTTGAGGATCGCCTGAATCTTCTCGCCGGCCGGCGTGACGCCGATCAGGCGTGGCGTGAAATGCTGGTCGAGTTTCATCGCGATCTCGCTGGCCATCGCCAGTCGGACGGAGATCTTCTTCCTGGCGACTCGCTCGACCTCCTCGATCGTCGCAGCGTCGGTCGGATCGAAGACGGCCAGCGTCAGCTTGTCGGCGCCGGGGACGGAGACCGGACAGACCAGCCTCTCGCGAAGGAACTGAGACTTGAGCGCACTGGACGATGCCGAATCGATCTCTGCGCTGTTGAGATCCACGGGCTTGATGTTGAATGTCCTGCTGATCAGGTCTCTCAGTCCGAGTTCGGTGACCAGTTTGTCTTCCACCAGGGCGTGGCAGAGCCGCCTTCCGCGCGATCCGGTCCCGCGCAGCCTGTCGATCTGCTCCTGCTGAACCATCCCGTTGGCCACCAGGGCCTTGGCCAGCGCATCCTCCGTCACCGCAACCTGCTGCGGAGCAGGCGGAGCCACGGGCGGCGGCGGCGGCTCGTCGGCCAGCAGCACGGTTCGCGGGCTCGATAATGTGTCGCTCACGCTGTTGAGCCTGAATGTCAGCGTGCAATGGCCCATCCTGACCAGATCGCCATGATTAAGCGGCATCGGATCCGTGACCCGCGCATCATTGATGAATGTTCCGTTCCGGCTGCCCATGTCGTTCAGGGTGAAACGCTCGCCGTCGTACCTGATCATCGCATGCGAACCGGAGACCGATGGATCGGCCAGGAGAATGTCGTTGTGCGGTGCCTTGCCGATAGTCGTTTCGGCCTTGCCGATCTCGCGTTCGACCAGCGTGCCGTCACGCAGCAGAATGTGCAGTGTAGCTGCAGGAATATTCATCTGTGATTCGTCTTGGGTGGCTGCCATACCTGTCGTCAACTTGCCCTCACCCGAACGGGTTTCGATCCGGGGTGCCTGTTTGAACCTCGTCGTTAAAATAATAATGTCAACCGGATGCTAAATCAGAATGCCTGTTAAATCAATGTGATGAAAGTCACCGACTGAGTTCCTCAGGCGATCCGCGAGCGCAATCGCTGTCCTGTACAAGGGATTCGTCATTTCCGGTTTTTGGAACAAGTGCGGCGATGATTCGTAAGGTATAATCGTTGAACCTGCAGACAGGAGGAGATCGGTAAAATGAAAAACCTGCGATCGTTATCAGTGATATTGCTGCTGATGGTACTGACGGCGTCGGTCTGTCCCGGACAGGCGCCGCAACCGTCCCCGGTGAACAGGGAGAGTTCGGCCGGATCGCCCGCAATCAACGAGGTCTGGCGTGAGACATTCGACATCTGCTGGACGAAGGTGAAGGATACGCATTTCGACCCGACATTCGGCGGAGTCGACTGGGACGGCGTGCGGCGGAAGTATGAGCCGCGGCTGGGGAAGATCTCGAGCGATGCCGAGCTGCACAGAATGCTTCAGGAGATGCTCAACGAGCTCGGCCAGTCGCATTTCAGCATCATCGCTCCGGAAGCCATAGTCGCGGACCATCTGAGCGCGGACCCCTCCGGCGGGATCGGAATCGATCTCCGCGTGATCGGTGATCGCGTCGTGATCTCGCGCGTCGAACCCGGCTCGGCGGCCGCAAAGGCAGGCTTGCGAACCGGATTCATCGTCCAATCGGTGGGGGATGTGGATACGGCGAAGTTGTGGCAGCGGCTGGAGGGAAGCGGGGAGTCGGTCGAGCGCCGGCAGATGTATCTGGTTCGTCGCCTGATGGCCGAACTTTCCGGCGCCCCGGGATCGTCAGTCAGAATCGCCTGGCTCGATTCAGCCGATCGGACTGCAGAGAAGTCCGTCATCCGAGAGAAGATGAGCGGGGAACTTTCTCCCCCGATGGGAAATTTCCCGCCGCAATACACGGAATTTCATTCCGAAAGGCTGCCGGGAGATATCGGCTACATCAGATTCAACATCTTCACGACGCCGGTTATGCAGAAGGTCAGGGATGCGGTCGGCGCTTTCTCATCCTCTGCTGACGGCAGGCCGGTGAAGGGAATCATCTTCGATCTGCGGGGCAATCCGGGCGGAATCGGCGGCATGGCCTCCGGCATTGCCGGAATGCTGACCTCCTCCCAGGGATCGCTCGGGACGATGAAGTTCAGGAAGAACGAGTTGAAATTCGCCTATTTCCCGCAGCAGAATGCTTTCACGGGGCCGGTTGCGGTCATCATCGACGGCTTCAGCGCATCGACCAGCGAGATCCTCGCCGGCGGACTGCAGGAAATCGGACGCGCCGTCGTCCTGGGCGAAAAGAGCATGGGAGCGGCACTGCCCTCCTACTTCCAGAAACTGCCGACCGGCGCCATGCTGCAGTACGCCATCGCCGACTTCAGAACTCCCCGGGGCGTCCTGATCGAGGGGCGCGGAGTCGTCCCGGACAGACCTGTCCCTCTCGATCGGAAGAGCCTGATCGAAGGACGGGACCCGCAGCTCGATGCGGCCGTGAAATATGTCAACGACAGTTCAGTCAGGGAAAAATGAACCGTCATTCTCTTTTAAACATCAATCGGAAGAAAGGACAGACGCAATGAAAAGAACCCTGTTAGCACTCATCATCGTGGCCTCGCTCGGGCTCTCAGTCTTCGCGCAGGAGAAGAGCACCGCGGCGGATAACGCCGGCAAGGGCGCCGCCGCACCGAGCGCCGACGAGATCCTCGACCGCTACATCAAGGCGGTCGGCGGACGCGAGGCCATTGAGAAGTACAACAGCCGGATCCTCAAAGGCACCATGGACATCGATGCCATGAACATGAGCGGCACGATCGAGGTCTACTCGAAGGCGCCGAACAAGAACGCCTCGATCGTCAGCCTGCCCGGCGTCGGCGATTTCAAACAGATCTTCGACGGAGAAAAAGCCTGGTCGGCCAATCCGATGGAAGGGCTGCGTGAACTGAGCGGCGCCGAACTGGCTGCCTTCAAGCGTCGCTCCGACTTCTATTCCGAATTGAACATGAAGAAGAACTTCACCAAATTCGAGGTCAAGGGCAAGGACAAGGTCGGCTCCGAGGAAGTTTATCTGGTCGAAGCGACCGCTCCGGAAGGCGGAATCGAGAAGTTCTATTTCTCTGTCGCCAGCGGCCTGCTGCTGAGGCACGACTTCGAGACCGACAGCCCGCAGGGCAAGGTCCCGACCGAATCCTATGTCGAGGAATACAAGGATATGGGCGGCATCAAGATCCCCGCGGTAACCCGTCAGGTCAATCCGATGTTCGCCGTCAAGATCAAGCTCTCCGAGGTCAACAACAACGCAACGATCGAAGAGACTAAATTCGCCAAGCCGAACTAAGTACTCTGTAACTCAGTTATTCTGGTTTTTTTATCGCAGAGGCGCAGAGGAGGCAGAGATTTTTTGTGCAGGGTAATAATGTTCGTTATACGCCCATCGGGTGAGACTCAGAAAATAATTATCCAAAATATCAATCTCTGCTCTCTCTGCGTTCAAAAATAAAAAGACTTAACTGGCTCAGGCCCTCAAGATCAGGGATTCATAACCCGCGGAGCGGGTGTAAGATTTTAGCCCGGGGTGAAACGAGGCCGCAGGCCGAGTGGAACCCCGGGAACAATTCAATTTCTCTCCTTCTCGAGCAGCGAGGTCGTGCTTTCTGTGATCGAGGAGGGCGACTCGACGGGGTCTCTCCGCGGAGGCAGTGAGGCCGTATCCGGCGCTCCGATGGCCTGACGTGTGAAGGTCGCCGGCGCCTCGTCATCCTCGTCGTCGAGGATCATCCGCCGGTTGATGCGTATGGCGTTGTAGAGCATCGCCAGGCCCGTCACGCCGGAAGCTGCGGCGAAGAAGATGATGACCTTGAGCAACTTGGCGAACTTCGCGGTCTGAGGGTCGCCAAGGAAAAGGAAGAGTGGCAGCAGCAGGGCGACGAGCACGAAAATGAATCCGCCGACCAGATTCTTGTTTCCGGTGTTGACGAGGGCGGTCATCTGATAGACCTCGACCTCGGCGGGAGTTGCGCTCTGATTCGGAGCCCCGCACTGGCGACAGTACCTGGTGCCGGCCGAAATCATCGAACCGCATCCGATGCAACTGGTCGTGCCGGTCCTTGAATTCATCAGCGCGATCAGCGCATCGACCTCCTTGTGGAGAGTCGCACGGTCGCCTTTCATGAGCATCGTGTAGGAGATCGAATAATCGAAGATGGCGCGCGTTGTGCTGCCGCTGATCTTTTTAAGGCTGATATTCAGATTGCTCTGGTAATCGAGGATATTGTTGGACGACCAGCTCTTGCCCAGGCCGCGGGCCTTGCGGCGGCCGCGGATCGGGTTATCGTTGCTGACCCGGTAGCCGAGCTGCTCCATGGCGTCGATCAGTCCGGCCCTCACC
The DNA here is from genome assembly GCA_937967285.1 of uncultured Acidobacteriota bacterium. Lineage (GTDB taxonomy): Bacteria > Acidobacteriota > Blastocatellia > RBC074 > RBC074 > JADJXM01. The sequence continues at coordinate 6,670 of CALBSU010000228.1, read as the reverse complement.
GAATCGATATCGCCGGTGATAATCCGCTCGAAATCGTGTTCGACCTTGTATGTTGTTCCGAGTCCGTCATCGAGCCCGCTCAAGAATTCACCTCCCATGGGGTTCTCCTTCTCTCATCAAATCATTTTCATTGAAAGATCTTACGATTCGATCAGTTCGGGTGTTCGTGAGCATTTTAAGTCATGCCGGGGACTATCCAAAATCCTGCTAAAATCCGGAGCGGGAGGGTGATGAAAGGGTACTTCCGCCCCCATAGCGAGGCGGAAGTACATTTGAGACACAGGACCAGGTACCTGAATTGATTCGATGATAACCCGCAGAAGTAAACTTCAGGTAATCCTCATCTTAAATCGATGCTAAACAGGCGTTCGCGATTTCGCGTCGCAGTATGGCTTTTCGGAATGCGATTTTAGGCAGATTGAAGGAAATCATAATGTTTGTTTAACGATTCGTTAATTTCGCTTGAACATGAGCGTTGTAATCTGACGGTGACCTGCAGGCAGTTTGACATTGTCGATGGCAGACAAAAGGAGCCGTCAATGAAGACTTGCAACACGATTACGACGCCGCTCATCAGGTCGGGAGATCTTGAAGTCCGGCCGGCGACCACTTTTGCGGAGATCGATTCGGCAATGCGCCTGAGATACGAGGTCTTTAACCTCGAACTGAATGAAGGGCTCGAGGCGTCATATGAAAAAGGGTTCGACAGCGATCCGTACGATGCATGGTGCGATCACCTGATCGTCAGGGATATCGCGGAGGATCGCGTCGTCGGCACCTACAGGCTGCTTAAACGGAGCCAGGCCGATCGGAACATCGGGTTCTACTCCGAGAACGAATTCGATCTGAGCAACCTCAGGAAAGTATCGGGTGAAATGATCGAATTGGGGCGGTCCTGCATCGCCGAAAGCCACAGATCCTTCGCAACGATCAATCTGCTCTGGGCTGCAATCGTCCGGTATGCGCAGTTGAACGATGCCGCATGGCTCTTCGGTTGCGGCAGCCTTCACTGTTCGGCGGTCGATGACGTGCAGCCGATATACACTTACCTGCGCGAGCGTTATCTGGCGCCGGAGCTTCTCCGGGTCGAGCCGCTCGCGGCCTGCCGGATGGATGTATCTGACGATCACGTTCTCGATGAAGACCCGAGGCTGGTTCTCAGGCGGCTGCCTCCGATCATGAAGGGATATCTGAGGGCCGGTGCTATGATAGGCGGAGCGCCGGCCCTGGATGCCGAATTCGGGACAGCCGATCTGCTCGTCCTGCTGGAAGTCGACAGAATGACCGCGCGCTACAAACAACATTACGTCTGTGAGGCGCAGGGGTATCGATGAGAAGAGTCTGGAGGCTGACCGGCTTCGTCGTCATCTGTCTCGCATTTTTCGCGTTCGGTGCGGCGGGAATCGGAATAACGGGCCTGTTCGGTGAGGAACGCAGGCGAGCCTTCATCAAATGGGGGACGCGGGCATGGGCCAGATCACTGCTCAGCGTGATGGATATCCGAGTCACGGCCGAAGGGCTGAAACCGGAGTACCTCGCCAGCCCGCACCTGCTGGTCAGCAATCACCTGAGCTACATCGACATCATTATAATAGATGCGATCTTTCCTTCGGCCTTCGTCGCCAAGACGGAGGTCGGGGACTGGCCGCTGCTCGGGCCGCTGGCCAGGCTCGGAAAGTCAGTCTTCATCGTCCGTGAAGATGCGCGGAGCAATGTCAGGGGGTTCTACGAAGCGTGCGGCAGGTTCCGCGAGGGGTACAGCGTGGCCGTCTTCCCCGAGGGGACGACCGGCGACGGCGAGGAACTGCTGCCGTTCAAACCCCTCTTCATCGGGCTGGCGAAGCGGGCCCGGGTCGATATTCTGCCCGTCACGATCAATATCAGCAGCGTCAACGGCGAGAGTTTCGACCGGCGCAACCGGGATCTCATCTGCTGGTACTCGGACATAGAATTCGGGCCGCATTTCTGGCAGTTCCTGACGGTCGACCATCTGGATGTAACGGTCAGTTTTCTCGATCCGATTCCGGCTCCGCGCGAGTTGAAAACAAGGGAGCTGGCCGGCATCGTTCGATCCGTCATCGAGGACGGTTATCGCGGACTCTCTGAGAATCACTGAGATATGGCAACGAGAACCGACAACGAATGCGCATGGTGCGCCGAGGTGATACCCGCGGGAGGGGAACTGATCGGCGTCGACTGGAAGGTCTATTGTTCCGATCCCTGCCGCGTCTCGGGAGAGCAGGCCTCAGAGATTCAATACCGTTCGATCATGCGCCATGTTCAGACCTCGCGAAAATCCCGACCCGATCAGCCGAACTCCTGAAACACGCTTCCAATCCGGAAAATTACTCCTGCACTCCACTCGCTTAACATTAATTTGAGGTTCGGCTAAGAAAGAATTAAGGCGCACCTAACCTCGATTTGACGGCCTGCTGGTAACTTCACCACTTAATTCAGACTTCATTATCAACTTGAAGAGATCCTCTCGAATCGTCGATGCGCGAGTTGAAGCGTTTCGGCAGTCGGAGGAGTTCTCTGATTACGCAATCAGACAGGAATTCAAATTGACAGGAGATACTATGAAACAGCGTGAGCGCGCGATCGGTCGATTGTTTCCGGTAGTCGGCATTTTGATGCTGATGATCGGTGCGGTCTTGACGGGACAGGCGCAGTCGGGACCGACGGGAAGCCTCAACGGGCGCGTCGAGGATGCGACGGGAGCCACCGTGCCCGGCGCCAAGATAACGATCGTCAACCAGGGAACCGGGCTGACCCGCACGGCGACTGCCGATAGTGAAGGGCGATGGACGGTTTCGGTGCTCCCCGTGGGCACATATAAAGTGACGGTCGAGGCTCAGGGGTTCAAGCGGGCCAACTGGGACAGTGTGATCGTCGAGGCCTCGATTCCCCGGACGCTCGATACGAAGATGGAGGTTGGCGAGGTCTCGATCGAGGTCAACATCACCGATACCGCGCCGCTGGCGACGCCGACTACGGCGACGACCTTCAGGCAGTTGACGGGGCAGGAGCTGGTACAGGTTCCGACCGCGACGCGCAGCTTCACGCACCTGCTTTCGGCCGACGCGGGCGTCAGCTCAGATCTTCCGCCGGTGCTGACCAACGGCAACGGCAACATCTCGCCCTCGGTCAACGGAACGCGCGCGACCAGCACGAGCCTGACCTTCAACGGCGTCGATGCGACCAACCTGACGACCAACGAAGGTTCGCTCAACGACAACATCTCGCCGGCGCCCGAGACGCTCTCAGAGGTCAAGCTGCAGACGAGCCTCTACGATGCCTCGACCGGACGTTCCGGCGGCGGCAACTTCCAGCTCGTCACCCGGAGCGGTTCGAATAACATCAACGGCTCTGTCTATCATTACCTGCAGAACGAAGCCTTCAACGCCAACGATTACTTCTTCAACCGTGACGGGATCGACCGTCCGAAGGCGCGCCGAAACGAGGGCGGGTTCACGATTGGCGGCCCGATCGTCAAGGAGAAGCTCTTCTATTTCGGCGGATATCAGTTCACGCGGGCCGACACGGGCTTCGTGCCGACGGCGAGCAGCATCACGGTTCTGCCTGCGGCTCTGGGGCTGATCTCGGGGCAGCGCACGGCGGCCAATCTGGTGGCGGCCTTCAAGCAGCTCAATCCGAATTTCAATCTGACCGAGGCGCAGATCTCGCCGATCTCGCTGGCGATTCTGAATCTGCGGAATCCGGCGACGGGCGATCTCCTGGTGCCGGCTCCGCGGGCGAATGCTTCGAGCGTCGGCAACGACACGACGGTCAGCCCGTGGACGGGCGGCAATCCGCTGGTCCGCCAGCGCAATGTCTTCCCGGCCAAGTTCGAGCAGGATCAGTTCACGACCAAGCTCGATTATCAGGTGTCGGATGCGAACCGCCTGAGCGGCACCTTCTTCTTCGCCAACTTCCCGGGTTTCGATCCGTTCCCGGATCCGTCTTCGCTCGCCTCGCCGGTGACCCTGCGGCGTGACGATCGCAACCGGACGCTGGCGATCTCCGACATTCATACTTTCAGCCCGACGCTGATCAACGAGGTCAGGCTGGGATACTTCTTCCTCAACAACACGCGCTCGCTGGACGAACCGTTCCTGGCTCTGACCAACGAGTCGGTCGGACTTCCGAATCCGGCGACGTTCTTCGACGACAGCATCGCGACGCGGAGGCTTGGACACTTCATCTTCCGCAACAACCTGTCGAATCTGTCCTGGGGCGGGCCGAACGATTCGTTCAACCGGCGCCGCCAGCAGACCTTCAGCATCTCTGACAACGTCACCTGGACTAAAGGCGCCAACACGTTCCGTTTCGGCGGCGACTTCAAGCGTCACCAGTACGACACCAATCTGCCGGAGGAGCAGGCGACCGAGTTCGAGAAGTGGGAGAATTTCACCCAGTTCCTGACCGGTCTGGCGACAGAGGCCGACACGCAGTTCGGCATCACCAACAAGACATTCATCTTCCGTGACATCAGCGCTTACGCCGCGACCGACATCAAGCTCGGCCTGCGGACGACGCTCAATCTGGGCGTCCGCTGGGAGTGGTTCGGCTGGCCCGAGGCGCGCGGCGGCACGATGGGCAACTTCGACTTCGAGCGACTGACCAACACCGAGAATCCTGTCGCAGCGTTCATTGTTCCGAAGAACGCCCGGACGGTCGGTTATCAGGCGATAGATGGCGCCATCGCCGCGTCGATCCGCGCCGACAACAACCACACGCTGAAGGGGCAGGACCTGAACAACTTCGCTCCCCGCTTCGGCTTCGCGTTTTCGCCGTTCGACAGCAACCGGCTGGTGGTTCGCGGCGGTTACGGCATCTTCTTCGACCGTCCGTCTGCGGCGTTCATCAACACCATCTTCAGCAACTATCCGCATCTTCGCGAGGTTGAGGTGACTGCTCCGTCGCGGCGGGTTCCGATGGGGACTGCCTTCTCGCAGCAGGATCCGAACCTTTCGTTCAACAACTACCTGCCTAACAGGGTCGAGTATCAGTCGAACGGGACGTATGTCATCCGCGACGGAACGGGTGTTACTCGCCAGGCCGACGGTTCCAACAATCCGATCGACCTCTCGACGGGTCTGCCGTCGCTCGGCAACGTCGCGGAGACTTTCGAGTTCCGCGCGATCGACCGCAACCTGAGGACGCCTTACATTCAGCAGTGGAACCTCGGCTTCCAGTACGAGCTGACGCCGAATCTGATGGTCGAGGCCCGCTATGTCGGAACCAAGGGTACGAAGCTCCTCCAGGCGCAGGCCTTCAACCAGGGCTTCGATATGAACGATCCGCGGACACCCGACTATATCTTCAAGCGTTTCAACGATTCGTACAATGCCGCGTATCAGAAGCAGGTCGCGCTGACGGGCAATACGAACGCGCTGCGCGGTCCGCTGCGCTCCGCATCCACGGAGCGCGAGCGTGGGCGCGGGATCGCCTTCGGATTCCCGAACCCGCTGATCGCCGGTCAGTCGCTCTGTGTCAACGGCGCTCTCAACTCGAACGCCAACACTCCGGTCGATTACAACCTGAGCACGGCGATCACCTGCAACGCGTCGAACGTGGCCGGCGGAGGCGTCGTCCTGCCTTTCGAGGCGCGCGGCCTGATCCTCGGCTTCAACATTCCCGAGGCTCTGCTGCTCGAATCTTCGGCCAACTCGATCTACCACGGCCTGCAGGTCGGCCTGACCAAGCGTTTCTCGAAGGGGCTGCAGTTCAACGCCTTCTACACCTGGTCGAAGTCGATGGACTACCAGTCGTCCGATCCTGGCTCGACGGCCGGAAGCGGAAGGCCCGACGTCCCGAACACCGGATTCGTCGTCCAGGGCGATCAGCGCGACTTGCGCGGCAACCGCGGCCTCTCCGATTTCGACCGGACGCACAGGTTCAGCGCCAGCTACGTCTACGAACTGCCTCTCGGCGATTCGGCCTTCCTCAAGGGATGGCAGGTCTCCGGGTTCGCACAGATCCAGTCGGGCTCGCCCTTCTCGATCTTTGCGGCCGAGCCTGAGATTGGCAATATCACTCACTACACCAGTCGTACGCGCGGCGCCGGCGGTATCTACCGCCTGGGCTTCGGCCGGCCGAGCCTCTGCGGCTCGCTCTCTCAACTGAGGCAGCAGGGCAGCGACATCACCCAGCAGTATTTCGACGGCTCTGTCCTCTGCTCAGCAATGACCGTCGCCGGCGGGTATCCCGACAATTTCGGTATCGGCAACCTCGGACGAAACATCCTCCGCGGACCGATCCAGAAGCGCTTCGATGTCGGCCTCTCGAAGGCGACTCAATTGACCGAAAGAGTTGGACTCGAGTTCCGCTGGGACGTCTTCAACGCCTTCAACAACGTCAACTTCGCCAATCCTGCCAACGACATGCAGGACACCACCGATTTCGGCACCATCATCAACACGATCGGCGGGCCGCGCGTGATGCAGTTCGGTCTGAAACTCAAGTTCTAACCGCTACATCATTAATATAGCTCACTGCAGGGTGCGGGGATCTTTCCCCGCACCCTTTTTTCTTCCCTGGCCACTCAAATCCGCCTTCCTTCTCACCCGAAATTTTAATCACAGCGCCATGTTAAGTTTTTGTTAAACTCGTTCATAAAAAAGGACTTGCGTCTGCGAGGAATAGTGTTATCATGACGGCCATTCGA